>NZ_CP021768.1:4457500-4512703 GCF_002192255.1 Stenotrophomonas sp. WZN-1 | reverse complement strand
TAATCGTCCGGTGGCCGGGGCATGGACGCGACAAGGCGCCCAAACACAGGCCGGAAAGGGGGGAAATGGATGGCTCAGACTACCACCGAGCGCCCGCCTTCGGAATGCTTGTCCCCTACTTATTCACAAAAACATCCACAGCTATTGCACAGCCCAGTGAATTCGCGTAGCTGCCAGGGGTTGACGCGGGGTAGGGTACCTCTCTAGAATTTCCGGTTCTTTCCGTCCCATTCATACGAGAGGCCCCCAATGGCCACGAAGCGCACCTACCAGCCCAGCAACCTCAAGCGTAAGCGCGACCACGGCTTCCGTGCCCGTATGAAGACCGCTGACGGCCGCAAGATCCTGTCGCGTCGCCGCGCCAAGGGCCGCAAAGTCCTGAGCGCCTGATTGCCATGCCGCACCCTGCGGCAGACGCAATCCCTTCGACAGTGAATACTGCAGACCCGCGCAAGCGATTCCCTCGCTCTGCGCGGGTTCGCACGCGTGCCGAATATTCAACGGTCTTCAACGGCGCCCGCCGTGTGTCCGATCCGCTGATGACCCTGCACTGGCTGCCGGCTGACCGGCCGGCCAGGCTGGGTCTGGCGGTTTCCCGCAAGGTTGATCCGAACGCCGTTGGGCGTAACCGGATCAAGCGCGTCCTGCGCGACATCCTGCGTCAGACACGTACCGACATCCAGCCAGGCGACTTCGTCGTCGTGGCTCGTAGTGCTGCGCGTTCCGCCAGCAACGACGAGATCCGCCAGGCCTTCCTGCGCCTGCTGCGTCGCCTGCGTGCATTGCCCGCGCCGGGCGTGGACGGCACAATGCCGCCGCCTGATGGCATCGCAACTCCTTCTTTGACCGAGCCGGCATCGCGTCCCGGCCCCGCCGAGCCTGTCCGCTGATGAACCAGACCCGCGTATTCCTCATTTTTGCCTGGCTGATGGTGGCCGTGCTGCTGTGGATGGAGTGGAGCCGTGAAAAGGCTGCTCCGACCCCGGCACCGACGACCACGTCGGCCCCGGCTGCCGCACAGAGTGTTCCGGGCGCTGCCCCGGGCAGCATTCCCAGTGCACAGGTCCCGGGCGCCCCGGGACAGGCCGCTGTGCAGGCCCAGGCCAGCGCCACCCCGGCCAGCCAGCGCGTGACCGTCACCACCGACGTGCTGCGCCTGGTGCTTGATGGCGGCCGCGTGCTCGATGCCGAGCTGCTGCAGTTCCCGCAGACCAAGGACGAAGGCAGCCCGCCGGTACGCCTTCTGACCGAAGACCCCGCGCATCCGTACAGCGCGATCAGCGGCTGGGCCAGCGAAGACAAGAACACCCCGGTTCCCGGCGCTGACGGCTTCAAGCTGGTCGGTGACACCAAGGACTTCGTGCTGGCCAAGGGCCAGAACGAGCTGCAGATCCCGTTCGTGTGGACCGCCGACAACGGCGTGACCATCAAGCGCACCCTGACCGTCTCGCGCAACGAGTACGCCGTGCGCTTCAAGGACGAAGTCAGCAACGCCGGTGCCGCACCGTGGAACGGCTACGTCTACCGCACCCTGGACCGCACCCCGACCATCCTGTCGCGGAGCATGACCAACCCGGACTCCTTCAGCTTCAACGGTGCCACCTGGTACGACAACGACAAGAAGTACCAGCGTCGTGCGTTTAAGGACTACCTGGACGACGGTGCGCTGAACCAGAACATCACCGGTGGCTGGCTGGCGATGCTGCAGCACCACTTCTTCACCGCCTGGATTCCGCAGAAGGACCAGACCGCGCACTACGTGCTGTCGCAGGTGGCCGGTCGTGACCTGATCGAAGCGCGTGGCCCGGCCTTCACCGTGGCCCCGGGCCAGTCCACCAGCACCGAGGCCCGCCTGTGGGTCGGCCCGAAGCTGGTGAACCTGATTGCCAAGGAAGACGTACCGGGCCTGGACCGCGTGGTCGACTACAGCCGCTTCTCGATGATGGCGGTGATCGGCCAGGGCCTGTTCTGGGTGCTGAACCAGGTGCACAAGCTGGTCGGCAACTGGGGCTGGGCGATCGTCGGCCTGGTGGTGTTGCTGAAGCTGGTGCTCTACCCGCTGTCGGCGACCCAGTACAAGAGCGGTGCCAAGATGCGCCGCTTCCAGCCGCGCATTGCGCAGCTGAAGGAACGCTATGGCGATGACCGCCAGAAGTTCCAGACCGCGATGATGGAGCTGTACAAGAAGGAAAAGATCAATCCGATGGGCGGCTGCCTGCCGATCCTCATCCAGATGCCGATCTTCTTCGCCCTGTACTGGGTGCTGGTGGAATCGGTCGAACTGCGCCAGGCGCCCTGGTTCGGCTGGATCCAGGACCTGACCGCACGCGACCCGTACTTCATCCTGCCGGTCATCAACGTGGCAGTGATGTGGTTCACCCAGAAGCTGACCCCGGCACCGGGCATGGACCCGATGCAGCAGAAGATGATGCAGTTCATGCCGCTGGTGTTCGGCGTCATGATGGCCTTCATGCCGTCCGGCCTGGTCCTGTACTGGGTGGTCAACGGCGGCCTGGGCCTGCTGCAGCAGTGGTGGATGACCAAGCGCCATGGCGGCGAGCCGGTCCCGGCCACCACCGCGCCGGCCCCGGTCAAGAAGAAGTAACGGGTAGAGCCGGCGGCTGGCCGGCTGGCCCCAGCAGAAGCCCGCCGCAAGGCGGGCTTTTCGCATGCGGCGTTAGAATCGCCTGCACACCGTATCTCCCACCTTCGAGTCCGCCATGCCGCGCGCGTCGTCGTTCCGCCTGTTCCTGCCCTCGCTGTTGTTGACCCTGGTCGTTGCCGGCTGTGGCGACAAGGACGCGAAGGCGCCGGCGACCACCGTTACCCAGCCGAGCGCGCAGGCCGCGGCGGACGCCGATCCGGCCGCTGCACCGTTGCTGGCGGCGCTGCAGAAGCAGCTCGACGGCTACCGCCGGATCATCGTGCTGCTGGCCGACGAGGAACAGCAGTCGGCCGCCGACCGCGGCACCTCCACGCGTGTGGGCCAGCAGCTGTTCCACGATGGCCTGGAACAGCGCAAGGCCATCGCCGCGCAGTTCGACACTCTGCTGCGCGGTTCCAGTCCGCAGCGCTTTGCCACCCTCGGCACCGTGCTGGACTACATCGAGTCGGCGCCGGAACTGTTCGATGCCGATCGCCTGGCCTTCCGCGAAGTGCTGCGTGATCTGCATGAGCGGGTCGGCACCGATTCCTCGCTGCCGGCGGTGAAGCTGCACCAGCGCATCGGTGAGGACCTGGAGGCGCTCGACGAGATCGAGCGCAACTACAACCAGGAACTGACCCGCATCTTCAGCCGCTTCGAGCGCACCCGTGCCATCGAACTGAAGCGCGAGAAGTGGGACGACTACATCGCCCACCTGCACAAGGACTACAGCCGCGAAGCGATCCTGCGCGACTATGGCGTGATCGAGCCGTACCCGATGTCGATGAAGGACAGCGACCGCGAGATCTTCGGCCGCGACCTGCCGGCCAAGACCGTGGTGCTGACCTTCGACGATGGCCCGCACAAGGCCTACACCGATGAAGTGGTGGCCATCCTCAAGCGCTACGACGTTCCGGGTGTGTTCTTCGAAGTGGGCCGCAACCTGGGCAAGGTCGAGGCTGACGGCAAGGTCAGCCTCGGCCCGATGGCGAAGATCAGCCGCAACCTGATGGAAGAGGGCTATGCGGTGGGCAACCACAGCCTGACCCACGCCCAGCTGTCGCGTACCACCGGCGACGCGCTGCGCCAGCAGGTGCTGGACACCGACACGCTGCTGAAAGATGTCGACAGCAAGCGCGCACCGCTGTTCCGTTTCCCGTACGGCGCGCGCAATGCCGAAGGCCTGCAGCTGCTCAACGAGGCCGGGCTGAAGTCGATCATGTGGAACATCGACTCGATGGACTGGGCCGATCCGGTGCCGGAGTCGATCGTGCAGCGCGTGCTCGACCAGGTGAACAAGGAACAGCGCGGCATCATCCTGTTCCACGACATCCACGACCGTGCGGTGAAGGCGCTGCCGCAGATCCTCGACCGGCTGATCGCCGATGGCTACCAGTTCGCCGGCTGGAATGGCCGCGACTTCACCGTCTCCCGTGCGCGCAAGGGCGATACCGGTGCCGCCACCGTCACCACCGGCTACGAGAAGTCGTGGGCGATCGTGGTCGGCATCGACACCTACGCCAAGTGGCCGAAGCTGGAGTACGCCAGCCATGACGCACAGGCAGTGGCCGATACCCTGACCGGGCAGTTCGGCTTCCCATCCTCGCAGGTGATCGTGCTGAAGAACGAGCAGGCGACCCGCAACAACATCCTGGCCGCCTTCCACGACCGCCTGGCCGACGACCGCACCGGCAAGAACGACCGCGTGTTCGTGTTCTTCGCCGGCCATGGCGCGACCCGCCAGCTCGCCTCCGGGCGCGACCTCGGCTACATCATTCCGGTCGATTCGGACCCGAAGGAATTCGCCACCGACGCGATTGCGATGACCGACATCCAGAACATCGCCGAAAGCATGCAGGCCAAGCATGTGATGTTCGTGATGGATGCCTGTTACAGCGGCCTGGGCCTGACCCGTGGTGGCCCGTCGTCGTCGTCGTTCCTGCGCGAGAACGCCCGCCGCAGCGCGCGGCAGATGCTGACCGCCGGTGGTGCCGACCAGCAGGTGGCCGATGCAGGCCCGAACGGCCATTCGGTGTTCACCTGGGTGCTGCTGCAGGCGTTGGCCGGCAAGGGCGACCTCAACGGCGATGGCCTGATCACCGGTACCGAACTGGCCGCCTACGTGGCGCCGGCGGTCTCGGCGGTCTCGCACCAGACCCCGGCCTTCGGCAGCCTGCCCGGTTCGCAGGGCGGCGAGTTCGTGTTCCAGGTGCCGGACAGCCAGGAATTCCTCAACGCCGATACGCGCCAGCTGACCGCCGATGCGATCGCGCTGAACAACAAGGTCGATGCCGCCAGCGAGGCCAAGGGCAGCCAGGCACCGGTGACCGTGGCCGACCTGCAGGGCGGCAAGGCCAAGCTGGTGGTGCCCACCGCCGGCCCGGCGTCGGATCGCCAGCGCGCGCAGCAGGCCAATGACCGCGGCCTGCAGCTGTACCGCGAGAAGCAATACGACGAGGCGGCCGCGCAGTTCGCCGAAGCGCTGAAGCTGCGCCCCGATTTCGCCCAGGCCGCGAACAACCTCGGCTTCGTCTACTACCGCCAGCAGCGCTATGCCGAAGCCGCGCGCTGGCTGGAGAACACACTGAAGATCGACCCGTCGCGCGCGGTGGCCCATCTGAACCTGGGCGATGCCTACTTCAACGCAGGCGACAAGGCCAAGGCCAAGCAGGCCTACACCACCTACCTGGCGCTGCAGCCACAGGGCAGCGGCGCGGCCCAGGCGCGCGCGCAGCTGGAGAAGCTCTGAGCCATGAGCGACGCGATCCGTACCGACACCATTGTGGCCATCGCCAGTGCCCCCGGCGCCGGGGGTGTTGGTCTGCTGCGCCTGTCCGGCCCGCGTGCTGCAGCGATTGCCAATGCGCTGGGCGCACCTGCACTGCGCCCGCGCCACGCGCACTATGCACGCCTGCGTGATGCCGACGGCGAGGTCATCGACGATGGCATCGTGCTGTGGTTCCCGGCACCGAACAGCTTTACCGGCGAAGAGGTGGTGGAACTGCAGGGCCATGGCAGCCCGGTGTTGCTGCAGCAGCTGGTCGCGCGCTGCATCGCGCTCGGTGCGCGCCAGGCTCGGCCGGGTGAGTTCAGCGAACGGGCGTTCCTCAACGGCAAGCTGGACCTGGCCCAGGCCGAGGCCATCGCCGACCTGATTGCCGCGGGCGACAACCGTGCCGCGCGCGCTGCACGCCGTTCGCTGGATGGCGTGTTCTCGCGCCGCATCGACGCCGTGGTCGAGCAGCTGGTGCTGCTGCGCATCCATGTGGAAGCGGCCATCGACTTTGCCGACGAACCGCTGGATACCCTGGGCGGCGCGCAGGTGCGCCGTGGGCTGGAGCAGGCGCGCGGCGATCTTGCCCTGCTGCGGCGGGACGCCGAACGCGGTCGCCGCCTGCGCGATGGCCTGCATGCAGTGTTGATCGGTCCGCCCAATGCCGGCAAGAGTTCATTGCTCAATGCGCTGGCCGGCAGCGAGCGCGCCATCGTCACCGACATCGCCGGCACCACCCGCGACACGCTGCGCGAGACCATCCGCCTGGATGGCCTGGAGCTGACCCTGGTCGACACCGCTGGCCTGCGCGACGGCGGCGACGCCATCGAACGCGAAGGCATGCGCCGCGCCCATGTGGAAATCGAACGCACCGACCTGGCGCTGATCGTGCTGGATGCGCGCGATCCAGCGGCCGGTGAAGTGGCGCTGGGCGGTGCCGTGGCGGCGGTGCCGCACAAGGTCTACATCCACAACAAATCGGACCTGCTGGCGGCGTTGCCGTCGCTGGACGATCCGGATCGGGTGTTCGTTTCGGCCGCCACCGGTGCCGGGCTCGAAGATCTGCACGCGCGCCTGCGCAGCATCGCTTCGGCCGGGGCGGGGGAGCAGGTGGACGGTGAGTTCTCTGCGCGCACGCGCCATGTGGATGCGATCGAACGCGCGCAGGAACATGCGCAGCGTGCCGATGCCGAACTGGCCCACGAACACCTGGAGCTGGCCGCCGAGGAACTGCGGCTGGCCCACGATGCGCTGGGTGAGATTACCGGGCAGATGAGTGCGGATGATCTGCTGGGAAGGATTTTCTCCAGTTTCTGCATCGGGAAGTAGGCAGGGGTCGGAGCCCCTGCGGGGATCCGACCCCAGGTCCCCCACCTGTCACATTGCCGCCTCATACTGACGCCCATCACATACCGCTTGGGGAAGTCGCAGTGAAGTCGTGGGGTTGTGCGTTGCTGTTGTCGCTGGCCGTGGCACCATCGGTGGCCATGAGTGCTGAATCCTCCACCCCGGCCGCGCACAAGGTGTCGGTCTACGGCCATCGCGGGGCAAGCGCACTGCTGCCCGAGCACACCCTGGCCTCGTATGCGCAGGCCATCGCCGATGGCGCCGACTACATCGAACCGGACCTGGTCATGACCAAGGACGGGGTGATGGTGGCACGGCACGAGAACGAGATTGGTGGCACCACCGACGTCGCCTCGCATCCGGAGTTCGCCAGCCGCCGCACCAGCAAGGTGATCGACGGGCAGAAGGTCGACGGCTGGTTCACCGAAGACTTCACCCTGGCCGAGCTGAAGACCCTGTACGCGCGGGAGCGCCTGCCGGAACTGCGCAGCACCGCCTATGACGGCCAGTTCCGCATCGCCAGCCTGGACGAGATCCTGGCCTTCCTGGTGCAGCAGGCCGGGCGCGCCAACCGCGGCATCGGCCTGGTGCCGGAGATCAAGCACCCGACCTACTTCCAGTCCATCGGCCTGCCGATGGAAGAGAAGCTGCTGGCCGCGCTGCGCGGCAACGCATACACCAACGTCGGCCCGGTCACGATCCAGTCGTTCGAGACCGCCAACCTGCGCTACCTGCGTGGCAAGATCGGCCGGGGCAGCAACATCCGCCTGCTGCAGCTGCTGTGGAAGGGCGATACCCAGCCGGCCGACATCGCCAAGGCCGACGGCACGCTGACCTACGCACAGATGATGACCCCGACCGGCCTGAAGGACATCGCCGGCTACGCCGATGGCATCGGCCCCGAGCTGCGCTCGATCATTCCGCTGGATGCCAAGGGCGCGCTGGGCACGCCGACCTCGCTGGTACGTGATGCGCACGCGGCTGGCCTGATGGTGATTCCGTACACCTTCCGCCCGGAGAACCACTTCCAGCCCAGCAACCTGCGCAAGGGTGCCGATACCGCACGCAACGCGGAAGGCTCCATCGCCGAAATGCGCGCCTACCTTGCGACCGGCATCGATGCCTTCTTCACCGATGATCCTGCGCTCGGCCGGCAGGCGGTGGACGGGATGGGCACGGCGGGGAATGCGGCGAACTGACGGGCTCTGGTAGATGCCAACCTTGGTTGGCACACGGCAGGAGTGCCGACCAAGGTCGGCCACTACCGGTTCACGAGGTTGCCGGCCAGCGGCCGGCACTACCATCGCTCAACTGCGCGGCTCGTCCGGGCGGCGGAACGGGATCACCACGTAGTCCTGGCCCTCGCGCGGCTGCCACAGCACCGGCACGCGCTGCGGTGACGGCGGCTCCAGTTCGTCGTCGGCCAGCGGCTCGGGCTCGTCTTCTTCGTCTTCCCAGCTGTAGCGTTGGCGCGGTGGCAGCGGATCGGCGTTGCGGAACAGCAGCGCGGCGATGATGCCGGCGAAGGCGCCGCCCATGTGCGACTGCCAGGACACGCCATCGGCGTGCGGCAGGACGGTCATCAGCATGCCGCCGTAGAACAGCATGCCGATCAGGCCGGTGGCGATCGCCGCGCGGTCGCGGCGCAGCAGGCCGAGGCTGGCCAGCAGGAACATCAGGCCATGGGTCACGCCACTGGCGCCCAGGTGCACGCTGCCCGGATTGCCCAGCATCCACGCGCCGAGGCCCGAACCCAGCCACAGCAGGGGCAGGGCGCGCACGGTGGCTTTCGGATACACGCTACCGGCGAGGGTGCCAAGGATCAGGATGGCGATACTGTTGGCAGCGATGTGCTCGACCGAGGCATGCAGCATCGGGCCGCCGATCAGGCCGAGCAGGCCCTTGGCTTCCAGCGGCGCGACCGCCCACGGTCGCCAGTCGAACGTGCCCTGCAGGGCGAACACGGCCACCAGCACCAGCACGGCGGCCAGGCTGACATTGAACGCCCGCAGGATGCGCGAGCGGTCATTGCGGGGGGGCGGCACGTCGCCGGCGGGCAGGGGCGCGTTGTTGTCCATACCTCAGCAATGGCGGTGGCTGGCGCGAAACCAAGGCCACCGCAGCGGGAGAGTGGGGTGCGGCCGGCGGGACAATCCCACCGGCCGCGCCGTTCAGCCGGTCAGGTTCAGGCCTGGCCTTCGCCTTCCTTCGGCGGGTACTTCAGGCTCAGCACCACGGTGGCGGCGATGATCACCGCGACCACGCCCAGCGAGACCGGGGTCGGGATCTTGAACAGGTCGATGATCATCATCTTGATGCCGATGAAGGCCAGAACCAGCGCCAGGCCGTACGGCAGCAGGTGGAAGCGGTCAGCCATGCCGGCCAGCAGGAAGAACATCGCGCGCAGCCCCAGCACCGCGAACACGTTGGAGGTGAGCACGATGAACGGGTCGGTGGTGATGGCGAAGATCGCCGGGATGCTGTCCACGGCAAAGATCACGTCGGTGACCGCGATCAGGATCAGCACTGCGAACAGCGGGGTGAACCAGCGCACGCCATCGCGCTTCACGCTCAGCGCATTGCCGGCGTAGTCCGGCAGCAGGCGCAGGTGCTTGCGCATCCAGCGCAGGGCGGGGTTGGTCTCGAGGTCCGGCTCCTGGCCGGCGGCGAACCACATCTTCCAGCCGGTGAACAGCAGGAAGGCACCGAACACGTAGAGCAGCCAATGGAACTGGCTGATCAGCACGCTGCCGGCGAAGATCATGATCGTACGCAGCACGATCGCGCCCAGGATGCCGATGATCAGCACCTTCTGGCGCTGCTCCTCCGGCACCGCGAAGTAGCTCATGATCATCAGGAAGACAAAGATGTTGTCGACCGCCAGCGCCTTCTCGACCAGGTAGCCGGTCAGGAACTCGAGGCCGACCTTGTTGGCCACGGCCTGGCCAGCGGTCTCATTCAGGTAGTACCAGAGGCCCGCGTTGAACAGCAGGGCCAGCGCGACCCAGCCGATGGACCACCACAGGGCCTCCTTGAAGGTGACCTTGTGCGGTCCACCATGGCGCATCAACACGAGGTCGACCAGCAGAGCGATGACCACCACCGCTGCGAAGCCGCCCCACAACCACACGTTACCGATCGTCTGCATTGGGAATGTCCGTTGGAAAGATGAATGCCAGGCCGGACGGCGAGGATCTGCAACGGAGGATCGGGAGGGGGATCCAGGGACAGAGCTTCGCCAGTACGGCGAAGGTCTCGCTCGCAGTTCCAGTCGGCTGGAACTGCCGTTGCACCGGAGCCTGCGGGCTCGAAATGACGGCGACAACGTCTGGGAGCTACTCCCCTTCTGGCGCCGATTCTGCGGCCTGGCCGGGCTGCCGTCAAATGGCGGGTGGCCGGGGTCCCCGCTCTGGTGGATGCCAACCTTGGTTGGCATGCCGGCCGGGGCCAGAGCCCCTGCGGGGATCTGACCCCGGCGCCCGGTTTACAATAGGTGGATGAATACCCCCCTTCCGATTGTGCGCCTCAAGAACGCGTGGCGCTCCAGCCACCCGTGGATCTTCCAGAAACTGGTCGAGAAGCCGACCGTCCGGCCCAAGCCCGGTTCCATCGTCGACGTGGTCGGCATTGATGGCGAGTTCATCGGCCGCGGGTTCTACAACGGGCATTCGCGCATTGCCGTGCGCATCCTCGAGACCGACCAGAACGTGCCGGTGGATGCCGGCTGGTTCTCGCGCAAGATCGCCCAGGCGGTGTCGCTGCGCCGTGAGGTGCTGAAGCTCGATGCGGTGTCCGACGCCTGGCGCGTGGTGCACAGCGAAGGCGATGGCCTGTCCGGCCTGGTGGTCGACCGCTACGGCGACCTGGTGGTGGTCGAGTTCTTCGCCGCTGGCATGTTCCGCCACCGCGAGTGGATCTACGACGCCCTGCGCGAGCAGTTCCCGGGCTGCCGCTTCCACAGCTTCGCCGACGAGCACGTGCAGAAGCAGGAAAGCTTCGACTTCCACGGCAACACCACCACCGAAGCGTCGGTGATCACCGAGTACGGCATCAAGTTCCGCGCCGACCCGGCCGGTGCGCACAAGACCGGCTTCTTCGCCGACCAGCGCGAGAACCGCGAGTGGCTGAGCCAGCAGGTGGAAGGCAAGAGCGTGCTGGACCTGTGCTGCAACACTGGCGGTTTCGCCGTGTATGCGGCGGCGCGTGGCGCCTCGGAAGTGGTCGGCATCGACATCGATGAAGACGTCATCCAGATTGCCAAGGGCAATTCGCGCCTGAACAACGTGCGCCCGAAGTTCGTCCAGTCCGACATCTTCCCGTGGCTGCGCGATGCGGCCAATCGTGGCGAGCAGTACGACGTGGTGATCCTGGACCCGGCGAAGATGACCCGCGACCGCGATCAGGTGATCACTGCGCTGAAGAAGTATCTGGACATGAACAAGCTGGCGCTGGGCGTGGTGAAGCCGGGTGGCCTGTTCGCCACGTTCTCCTGCACCGGCCTGGTGGCCGAGGACCAGTTCCTCGACATGCTGCGTCGTGCGGCGTACTTCTCCGGCCGGACGATCCAGATCCTGAAGGTAGCCGGCGCCGGCCCGGACCATCCGTTCATGGCCCACGTGCAGGAATCGCGTTACCTGAAGGCCGTGTTCTGCCGCGTGGTCGACTGACCCTGTAGCTCTAGAGCCGAGCCGCGCCACCTGATCAACGGGGCGCCATTCTTACGTGCGCATCGCAATGCGCGGGAAGCTGGCCGCCGGGCAGTGAACATGATTCACGCCCGGCGGATCTGCGTGGAAGCCTCGCGATTCGCCGGGCGCGGCCCGGCGCTACCCAATGCGTGGCAGCAGCGCTATGGTCGGGCTCTTCCCATTCGCGGTGAGAGCCCATGCCTTCGTTGCGCCACCTGTCCGTCGTGCTTGCCCTGGCGCTGTGCGCGCCGCTGTCCGTCCACGCCGTTGAGTTCAGCGCGCAGGAGCTGGCCCGTGCCAAGGCGCTGCAACAGCGCCTGGTCACCCTCGACAGCCATCTGGATACGCCGGCCAACTTTGGTCGCAGCGGCTTTGACATCGAGCAGCGCCACGACCGCAACGCGCTTTCGCAGGTCGACTACCCGCGCATGGTCGAAGGCGCGCTGGACGGTGGCTTCTGGGCGATCTACACCGATCAGGGCGATCGCAGCGCAGCGGCCCACCTGGCCGAGCGTGACCACGGCCTGCAGCGGCTGCTGGAAATCCGCGAGATGCTGGCGGCCAATCCCGAGCGCTTCGCGCTGGCGCTGACCGCCGATGACGCGGCGCGGATCAAGTCCGCCGGCAAGCGCGTGGTCTACATCAGCATGGAAAACGCCAGCCCACTGGTGGAAGACCCGAGCCTGCTTTCGTTCTACCACCGCGCAGGCCTGCGCCTGCTCAGCACCGTGCACTTCGCCAACAACGAGTTCGCCGATTCGGCTACCGATCCCAAGGGCGCCGAGTGGAAGGGCCTGAGCCCGGCCGGCAAGGACCTGGTGCGGCAAGCAGTGAAGCTGGGCATCGTGATCGACCAGTCGCATGCCTCGGACGCGGTGTTCGATGACCTGCTGGCGATGATGCCGGTGCCGTTCGTGCTGTCGCACAGCTCGGCCAAGGCCGTCTACGACCACCCGCGCAATCTGGATGACGCGCGCCTGCGCAAGCTGGCCAAGGCCGGTGGCGTGATCCAGGTGAACGCCTATGGCGGCTACCTGATCGACACCGCGAAGACGCCCGAGCGCAAGCAGGCCGAAGAAGCACTGAGCAAGCAGCTGGGTGGCTGGGAAGGGATGGGCATCGAGCAGGGCGTGGCCCTGCTGAAAGCCGAACAGGCACTGGACCATGAGCACCCGGTGCGCCATGCCAGCCTGGACGACTTCTTCGCCCACTTCGAGCACATCCTCAAGGTGGTCGGCCCCGAGCACGTGGGTATCGGCCTGGACTGGGATGGTGGTGGTGGCTTGACTGACCTGCCCGATGTCAGCCAGCTGCCGAAGATTACCGCCTGGTTGCTCCGCAAGGGCTACACCGAGAAGCAGATTGCCGGCATCTGGGGCGGCAATCTGCTGCGGGTGATGCGCCAGGCGCAGGACTACGCCGCAAAGCAGGGCGGGTGAAACGCCTTGCGGTAGTGCCGGGCAGCGGCCGGCACTACCGGTGAAGCGCTTATTTCGCGATCAGTGCGTGGCGGCGGCTGTACAGGAAGTACAGCACCAGGCCAACCACGTTCCACACCAGGAAATACAACTGGGTGGTGTGCGGCAGGCTCAGGAACAGGTAGATGCAGCCCAGTGCGGCCAGCGGGCCAACCACGAAGGCCAGCGGCGTGCGGAAGGTACGTTCGCGGTTGGGCTCGCGCAGGCGCAGCACCACCAGGCAGACACCCACTGCAGTGAACGCGGCCAGGGTACCCGCGTTGGCCAGGGCTGCGATCTCGTCCAGGCGTGCCACGCCGGCCAGGGCCGACACCACCACGGCGGTGAACAGCGTGGTCGCCACCGGCGTGCCGGTACGTGCGTTGACCTTGGACAGGCCACGCGGCAGCAGGCCGTCGCGGCTCATCACGAAGAAGATGCGGCTCTGGCCATACAGGAAGGCCAGCAGCACGGTCGGCAGCGCGATGATCGCGATCACGCCGATCACCATCGCCGCGGTCGGACGGCCGAGCTGGCGCATGATCAGCGCCAGCGGCTCGGCGCTGTGGCCGAACACCGCGTAGCTCATCGCACCAACGGCCGCGAGCGCGACCAGCACGTAGACGATGGTGCAGCCGATCATCGAACCGATGATGCCGATCGACAGGTCGCGGCCCGGGTTCTTGGTTTCTTCGGCTGCGGTGGAGATCGCATCGAAGCCATAGAAGGCGAAGAAGATGATCGCCGCCGCCGCCATTACGCCGTGCTCGACGCCATCAGGGCCCATCGACTTGGCAAAGCCATACGGCATGAACGGCTGCAGGTTGGCGCTGTCGAACGCGGGCAGGGCCACGGCCACGAAGATGGCCAGCGCGATCAGCTTGAACACCACCAGGATGGCATTGAGGGTGGCGCTTTCCTTGGTGCCGGCCATCAGCATGCCGGCCACCAGCCAGGTGATGACGATCGCCGGCAGGTTGATCATGCCGCCTTCCACGTGCGGGCCGGCCGCCAGCCACGCGGGCAGATGCACGTTCCAGCCGAACTGGGTGTGTACCCATTCGAGGAAGCCGACGAAGTAGCCGGACCAGCCCACTGCCACGGTACTCACCACCAGCGAGTACTCCAGGATCAGGCTCCAGCCCACCACCCAGGCGAACACCTCGCCCAGCGCACTGTAGCTGTAGGTGTAGGCACTGCCGGCGGCCGGCATCATCGTCGACAGTTCGGCGTAGGACAGCGCCGCACAGGCGCAGACTGCACCGGCGATGGCGAAGGAGATCAGCACCGCCGGGCCGGCCAGGTTGGCACCGACGCCGATCAGCGTGTAGATGCCGGTGCCGACGATGGCACCGATGCCCAGCGCGATCAGGTGCGGCCAGCTGAGCGTCGGGATCAGGCGCCTGCCGGCTTCGTGGACGGTGACGGAATCTAGGGACTTGCGCCGGAACAGGGACATGCAGGCCTCGGAAGGGGTGACTAAGAACGACAAGTTCCCGAGTGTGACCGAACGCAGCGCAGCATTACCACTGACGGGGGTCATGCTCGGGTCAGATGCGTCACCGGCGCCGCTGTACTCCGAGCATTCTGCCGGAATCGGCACAAATTTCCGGCAAGATTCGAAATTACTCGAGGTCCCTCCAGGCGCTTGAAGGGCTTTCCCTGTAGCTCACGCCGGCGTTGAGCCAGCGCCACTCCAGGTGGATGTTGTCATTGCGGCCACCTGCGCGCTGGCCGCCGACGCGGTGGTATTGGCCAGAAGCGGCGGGACGGCCATCGTTGCCGGCCAGGGTTTCATCCGTTCAGCCCCAACCGGATGCCGAACCCCACCAGGAACAGGCCGGCCACGCGGCGCAGCGCGTCGCTGATCCGCGGATGCTGGATCAACCGGCGCCGGGCCAGGTTGCCTACGCCGATCAACATCGAGCAGTAGGCGATGCTGACCACCAGGATGATGCCGGCCAGCGCAGCGAAGGTGGCGAGGCCCTGGTGTGCCTTGGGATCGATGAACAATGGCAGGAAGGCCATGTAGAACAGGATCGCCTTGGGGTTGAGCAGGCTGACCAGGATCGCCTGCTGGAAGTAGCGGCCCGGCTGCATGCGGATCGGGCCGGCGTCGCTACCCTCGTGCTTGGGCGTGCGCAGCAGGCTGATGCCCACCCACACCAGGTAGGCCGCGCCGAGGTACTGCACCGCGTGGAATACCAGAGGGTTGGCCTTGAGCAGCGCAGCCACGCCGGCCAAGGCGAGCCACATCAGGATCTGGTCGCCGACCAGCAGGCCGGCCAGCGCGGTGTAGCCGCCACGCACGCCACCACGGCCGGTGGCGGTCAGCAGGGTGAAGGTGCCGGGGCCGGGCAGGGCGAGAAACACCAGCACGGCGACCAGAAACGTCCACAGGTCCTGGATGCCCATCCACGGCATGGCGGCGTTCTCTTGTTACGGGGGGCCGCCATTGTCGGTCAGCGCCGGGATTGGCGACAGGGGGCCGGTGGAACCATCAGGCATGCCAGACAGCAGCGGTTGCAGGTGCTGGCGCAGCTGCGCATGCAGTTGCCGTACTGCGGGCGAGAACTGCTTGCGGTGCGGGCACACCAGCTGCAGCGGGATGCTGCTGCCGATACCGTCGAGCAGCAGCTGCAGGCGCCCGGCCAGCACGTCCTCGCGCAGGTCCAGCCAGGACTTGTAGGTGATGCCCTCGCCGGCCACCGCCCAGCGCCGCACTACATCGGCGTCGTCGCAGACCAGCGGACCGCGCACCGGAATCACGCTGCGGCGCCCGTCGACCTCGAACGACCAGCGATCATAGGCGCGGCCATTGAGTTGATAGACCAGGCAATCATGCTCACGCAACTCGTCCAGACGGGTAGGCGTGCCGTGCCGCTGCAGATAGTCGGGCGAGGCCGCCAGCAGGCGCCGGTTGCCTTCCAGCAGGGGCAGGGCGACGTAGTTGGCGTCGTCGAAGTGGCCGATGCGGATCGCCACGTCGACCGGGTCGCGGAACACGTCGGCGACCTCGTCGGACAGGCGCAGGTGCAGGCGCAGCCGCGGATGTGCGGCGCGGAACGCGCTCAACCACGGCAGCAGCAGGTTGCGACCGAAGTCCGACGGCGCCGACAGCTGCAGGGTGCCGTGCAGCTCGGTGTCCTCGCCCTGCACGCGGGCCTGGCCCTCGCGCAGGGTCGCCAGCACCTCCTGTGCATAGGGGAGGTACAGCGCGCCCTCACCGGTCAGGCGCAGGCTGCGGGTGGTGCGCACGAACAGGCGGAGATCCAGCTCGCGTTCCAGCCGCGCCACCGCCGCAGCGACCTGCCCCGGCAGCAGATCGGCCTCGCGGGCCGCCTGCGAGAAGCTGCCCAGTGCGGCAGTGCGGACGAACAGCTGCAGATCGTCGAAGCGGATCATCTTCATCGCCAGAGTGAAAGTGCTGCCCGATTCTGCGCCTTTCTGCGGGAGCGCGCGCGGCGCAACCTGTCGCCTCCTTCCCCACTGGACCGCTGCCATGCGCGCCATTGCCTACACCCACGCCGGCCTGCCGATCGATGATGCCCGGGCCCTGATCGACATCGACCTGGCGCTGCCGCAGCCCGGCCCGCGTGACTTGCGGGTGGCGGTACGCGCGGTGGCGGTGAACCCGGTCGACACCAAGGTCCGCCGCGGCGTGGCCACCGATGGCCCGCGCGTGCTGGGCTGGGATGCGGTCGGCATCGTCGACGCGGTAGGCAGCGAAGTGACCCTGTTCCAGCCCGGCGACGCGGTCTACTACGCCGGCGTCATCGATCGCCCGGGCAGCAATGCCCAGTACCAGCTGGTGGACGAGCGCAGCGTTGGTCGAAAGCCGGCCAGCCTCGATGATGCGGCCGCCGCCGCACTGCCACTGACCGCGATCACGGCGTGGGAGCTGCTGTTCGACCGCCTGCGCATCCCGGAAGGTGGTGGCGAGGGCCAGACCCTGCTGGTGATCGGTGCTGCCGGTGGTGTCGGCTCGATCCTGGTGCAGCTGGCGCGGAAGCTGACGAAACTGACGGTGATCGGCACCGCCTCGCGTCCGGATACCCAGGACTGGGTCTACGCGATGGGCGCGCATCACGTGATCGACCACAGCCTGCCGCTGGCCGAGGGCCTGGCGCGGCTGGGCATCAGCGAGGTGCAGCACGTGGCCAGCCTGACCCACTCCGACCAGCACTACGCGCAGATCGTGGAACTGCTGGCGCCGCAGGGCCAGCTGGGGCTGATCGATGATCCCGGCCAGGTGGACGTGATGGCGCTCAAGCGCAAGGCGTTGTCCCTGCACTGGGAGTCGATGTTCACCCGGCCGCTGTACCGCACTGCCGACATGCAGCGCCAGCACGACCTGTTGAACCGGGTGGCGGAGCTGATCGATGCCGGTGTGCTGCAGACCACGCTGGGCGAGCACTTCGGCCGCATCGACGCGGCCAACCTGCGGCGTGCCCATGCGCTGCTGGAAAGCCATCGCGCCAAGGGCAAGATCGTGCTGGAAGGCTGGTAACACCGGCTGTTCCCGCGCCCTTGGGGTCAGATCCCTTTCCCCGGGAAAGGGATCTGACCCCTGCCTCAGGCCACACCGTTGTCGACGTGGGTGGTGAAACCCGGCTGCTGCCGCAGGCGTTCGAACCACGCCGCGAGGTGTGGCAGCACGGGCTTGTTGCCAGGCGTGCTGCGCCAGCGTTGGGTCGACAGCCCGAGCACGATGTCGGCGAGAGTAAAGGTGTTGCCCGCCACATAGCCGTTGGTAGCGGCCAGCTGTGCATCAAGGACAGCCATCAGCCGATTCCACTGCGCCAGGCTGGCCTCGGCGCGGGTGTCATCCGGGTAGTCCGGGTGCTGGCGCACGCGCGCCATGAACACGTGCCGCCAGGCGCTGTTGAGGTCGCTGGCCTGCCAGTCCATCCACTGCTCGACCCGGGCGCGGCCCTGCGCCAGGCCGGGCAGCAGGTCGTCACGGCCACCGCGCACGGCCAGGTAGCGGCAGATGCTGTTGGATTCCCACAGCACGAAGTCGCCATCGCGCAGCACCGGCACCTGACGGTTCGGGTTCAGCGTCGCCAGCAGGTCCGCCGGCGGTTCTGGCTCGTGGTGAAGTGACAGGTCGAGTCCGGCGCACAGCCACAGCACCTTGCGCACGTTGATGGAGGTGGGCGTTCCGTACAGAGCGAGCATGGGGGCTCCCGGGGCAGACCGACCCAGCCTAGCGCAGCGGGGCTAAACTGATCGCATGAATATCGAAGTCCTCATGATCCTGGCAGTGGTCCTGCTGCTGGCGACCCTGGTCGCGCTGTTGCTGCTGTGGCGTCGCAGTGCCGGCGGTGCACCGTCCGACGAACTGCAGCGGCAACTGGACAACGAGCGCGAACAGCATCGCCTCGCCCTGGTCGATGCCGGCCAGCTGCGCGGCCGCCTCGATGCGCTGGGCGCTGAACTGGAAAACGAACGAAGCCGCAGCCAGCAGCACGCACAGGCGGTCACTACGCTGACCGCCCGGGTGGAGCGCGAGGCGGCGCTGTCGGCCAGCCGCGAAGCACAGCTGGCCGAACGTGAAGCGGCCCTGGCGCAGGCGCGCGCTGCCGTTGCCGATACCAGTCGCGAACTGCAGCAGGCGCAGCAGCGCTACCAGCAGCTGCACGGTGAACACGCCCGCGCGGTGGCCAATCTGCAGCACTCCGAACGGGCCAGTGCCGAACTGCGCAGTTATCTCGATACGGCCAAGGAAAAGCTGTCCGGCGCTTTCGCCGAACTGGCCGGCAAGGTGTTCGACGAACGGGGACAGCAGTTCGAGAAGAATGTGCGGCAGGCGACGGTGCAGTCGCGCGCGGATATCGAGGGACTGCTCAAGCCGTTCGCCGACAAACTGGGCGATTTCCGCACCCGCGTCGACACCCTGTATGGCGAGGAAGCGCGGCAGCGCGCCAGCCTGCTGGGTGCGGTGGGCGAACTGAAGACGCTCAACCAGGACATGGCCGCGCAGGCATCGGCGCTGACCAACGCGCTGAAGGGCAATGCCAAGGTCCGCGGCGACTGGGGCGAGCTGATGCTCGACAACGTACTGCGCGGATCGGGGCTGGAAGAGGGCGTGCACTACCAGCGGCAGAAGCATGCCGTGGATGACGAAGGTGCACGCCTGCGACCGGACGTGGTGGTGCAGTTTCCCGACGAACGCAGCGTGGTGATTGACAGCAAGGTGAACCTGATCGCCTGGCAGGAAGCCATGAATGCCGCCACCCCGGAGCAGTCGGAAGATGCGCTGCGCCGGCACGCGGTTGCGCTGCGGCAGCATGTGAAGGATCTGGGCGAGAAGAACTATCCCAAGGCACTGGGCAGCGAGACGCTGGACATCACCATTGCATTCGTTCCCATCGAGGGTGCCTTGTCGGCCGCACTGGGTGCCGACGGCAGCCTGCAGGCGTTCGCTTTCGACAACCGCGTGGTGTTCGCCTCGCCCAACACCCTGATGGCGCTGCTGCGCGTGGCCGAGCGCCTGTGGACGCGCGACAAGGTGCAGAAGCAGGCGCTGAAGATCAGCGAGGCCGGCGGCCTGGTGCTGGACGCGCTGACCGGCTTCCTGCAGGACTTCACCGCCATGGGCAAGAAGCTGGACGATGCCGGCAAGGCCTACGCCGATGCGCGCAATCGCCTGATCGATTCGCCGCAGTCGGCCATCAGCCGCGCCCGTCGGCTTGCCGAACTGGGCAGCAAGGCCAAGCGCGCGCTGCCGCCGGAGCTGACCCCGGACCCGATGCAGCAGCTGAGCGCGCCGGAGGACGAGGAGGACGGCAATGCGGGCTGACACGTCCCGTGCACCTGCGCCTGGCTATGCTGGGCGCCCTGGGTCCGTGGCGGGTATCGACATGCGCTTTCGCTCCTGTGCCGTTCTTGTCCTCGCTGCGTTGCTGGCTGCGTGCAGCAGCACGCCCCCGGTTGCCGACACCACCACGACCGCTCCCACGCCGGAAGCCACCGAGGCCTACCGCGAAGCACGCGACGTCGACTGCCAGGCCGCCGGCGGCACCCTGCAGCGGCTCGGCCGCCTGCAGCGCGAGCAGTGCGTGATCCCCTATGCCGACGCCGGCAAGGCTTGCAGCCGCAAGAGCGACTGCACCGGCCAGTGCCTGGCCGGTCCCGAGTTGGTCGCCGGCAGTGCCGCCACCGGTACCTGCCAGCGCGATGTGCGCCAGAACTTCGGTTGCCGCCAGCGCATCGACGACGGCAAGGCGCAGGGCACGATCTGCGTGGATTGATCGTAGTGCCGGCATCGCGCGGCGCTATGCTGGTGGGCCATTCCCCGCTGTTGCCGGAGCCCTCGCGTGAGCACCCCGATCCAGGACATTTCCCTCACCACCATCGACGGCCAGCCGTCCTCGCTTGCCGACTACCAGGGCAAGGTGCTGCTGCTGGTCAACGTCGCTTCCAAGTGCGGCCTGACCCCGCAGTACGAAGGCCTGCAGGCGCTGTACGCGGAAAAGCACGCGCAGGGCCTGGAAGTGCTGGGCTTCCCCGCCAACAATTTCCTTGGCCAGGAGCCGGGCAGCGAGGCCGAGATCCAGCAGTTCTGCCAGCTCACCTACGATGTCAGTTTCCCGATGTTCTCCAAGATCAGCGTGGCCGGTGAGGACACCCACCCGCTGTACCAACAGCTGACCGCCGCGCAGCCGCAGTCGATCGGTGAAGGCCCGCTGCGCGAGCGCCTGGCCAGCAAGGAGATCCCGATCCATCCGGCACCGGCGGTGCTGTGGAACTTCGAGAAGTTCCTGGTCGGCCGTGATGGCAAGGTCGTCGCCCGTTTTGCCCCGGACGTGGCCGCCGATGATGCGCGCCTGCGCGAGGCCATCGAGGCGGCGCTGGCGGCCTGAGGAACGCGTGCCAAGCAAGGTTGGCACCCACCGGAAAGGAACCCTGCCGGAAAAGAAAAACCCCGCCGAGGCGGGGTTTTTCATGCGCTGCAGACCGGACTCAGTGGGTCCACTGCGGCATTGGCATCGCATCGACCGGGATCGGCGAATTGGCATCGTCGTGGCCGCGGTCGCGCTTGCTGCGCAGATCGTTCTCGATCTGGTAGTTGCGCCGCTGCATCCAGGCATCGCGGACCAGCGAATATTCGTCGACGGCGGTGTCACGCAGGTCGTCGATCGCCAGCAGCTGCGCGCGGGTGTCGACCAGCTGCAGGCCCTGCAGGCCGATGCGGATCTTGTCCTCTTCGATGCGGCGAATCGGCGACAACGGGATGTCACCGGCCAGGCCGAACACATCGCGAACGGTACGTGGGCCAAAGAACGGCAGTTCCACGTAGCGCGAACGCCGCCAGCCCCAGGCGCCCAGGGTCTGGCCGAAGTCTTCATTGCGACGCGGCACCATCGCCTTGCTGGCCGGATCGAACAGGCCACCGATGCCCAGCGTGCTGTTCATCAGGAAGCGGCCGAGGGTGTCCCAGGCGTCGGCTCCGCGGCCCTGCAGCAGCTGGTTGGTGATGGTCACCGGCGCGCGCAGGTTGCTGAAGAAGTTGCTGACGCCGGTACGCGCGAAACGCGGCACCACATGGGTATAGGCGGTGGCCAGCGGGCGGGCCACCCCGCGGTCGACCGCATTGTTGAAGGCGTGGACCTTGCGGTTGAACGGTTCCCACGGATCGTAGGCGGCGGCACTGCCGGTGTTGCCGGTGCCGCCATACAGGGCGTCGAAATCATCGTCACCATCGGCGGCGGTGGACGCTGCGGTCTTCGGTGCACCAGCCTCCGCGCCCTGCGGCGCAGCCGTCGGCGACGACGCGGCGGGCGCCGCAGGGGTGGCCACAGGAGCGACCGGAGCAGCGTCGACCACGCCGCTATCGGCCGGTGCGGCTGGTGCTTCGGCAGCCGGGCTGGGCGCAACCACGGTGCTGGCCACCGCAGCATCGCTGCGCGCGGGCTTGCCGGCACAGGCGGTGAGGGCGGTGGCCAGGACGATCAGGGGGAAAGTGCGTACGACGTTCATGTCAGCTCGCAGCAGAAGTAGCGTTGAAATCCAGGTCGGGCGACAGCCGGTAGGCTGCGCTCAGCTCGTTGTAACCCGACGGCGCGCCGGAAACGGACAGCGCATGGCCGGCTTTGCGTGCACGGGCCGCCAGTTCGGCCAGCAGGGCCAGGCCGGCGCTGTCCACGCGCTCGACCTCGCCCAGTTCCAGCCGTGCCAGCTTGGCCGGCAGGGACTGCAGCTGCGGCCACAACGCGATCACCGCGGCACGGTCGAGCACTCCGCGCAGGCGCAGGGTGTCGCCTTCCAGCAGCGCCAGTGCGTTACTTGCCATTGCCCGCGGGTCCGGCCTGCATGCTGCCGCTGTGCAGCTCGCTGGCCACCTGCTTGATGCCCTTCTGGCGCAGCGGGGTATCGAACTGGTTGCGGAAGGTCTGCACGTAGGAGATGCCTTCGATGTTGACGTCGAAGATCTTCCACTGGCCGTTCACGTTGCGCATCCAGTATTCGACCGGGGTCGGTTCGCTGCCGGCCCGCACCAGCTCGGTGCTCACGCGCACGCCGCGGTTGCCCGGCAGCGGGCTCTCACCCTTCAGGCGGAAGCTCGGCTTGCCCTGGATGTTGAGCAGGGTCGAACCGTAGCGCTGCATCAGGCTGTCGGCCATGGCATCGGCGAACAGCTTGATGTCGGCATCCGAGGCGCCGCGGGCGTGCGGGCCCAGCACCAGGCGCGCGGCGTAGTCGCGGTCGAAGGTGCGGTTCAATTCGCTGTCGATGTAGCTGCGCAGGCTGGCCGGGTTGCTGCTGAACTCGCTCCGGCGCTGCTGCAGGGTGGTGAGGATGCGCGTGCTGGCATCGATCACCACCTTGCCGGCCTGGCCCTGCGCCGCGGCAGCGGCGGGGGCGGCGGCCTGGGCCTGGGCGAGGAACGGCGTGGCCAGCAGCAGCGTCGAGGCGAGCAGGGCCGGGATCAGTTTCATCTTCATGGTTGCGGTTCCGTTGCAGGCGCCTGCGCGCCATCGTTGGGCTTCTGGCCTGCGCCACCACCGGCGCCGCCACTGAACATGTACTTGCCGACCAGCTGGATCAGGTCGACTGCTGGCTGGGTGAAGACGATCTCGTCACCGGCCTTGAGCACGTCCGGGTCACCACCCGGCTGCAGACCGATATAGCTCTCGCCCAGCAAACCACTGGTGAAGATGCCGGCCGAGGTGTCCGCCGGCAGGTCCTTGACCTTGCTGTCCATGCGCAGGGTCACGATGGACTCGAACTTCACCGGATCCAGGTCGATCGAGGCGACCTGGCCGACGGTGACGCCGCCGATCTTCACCGGCGCCTGCTTGCGCAGCTGGCCGACCTGGGAGAAGCGCGCCTTCAGCTCGTAGCCCTGGCTGCCCCAGCTCCAGCGCTGGTTGGTCGAGGCCACGGCCAGCACCATCAGCGAGGCCAGGGCCAGCAGCAGGAAGGCGCCGACGGAGAATTCGAGTCTGGGACCGCGGATGGCCATGTGGATTACCTGATCGAGTCGTGGTGGCCGCGCGCGCCTGCGCACCGCCGGTGGAGGGGTTAGGTGAACAACATTGCCGACAGCACGAAGTTGAACATCAGCACCAGCAGCGAGGCGTTGACCACCGCACGGGTGGTCGCCACCGAGGTGCCCTCGATGGTCGGCTCGGCATGGAAACCAACGTAGGCGGCGACCAGCGCGGCGGTGCCGCCGAAGATCGCTGACTTCAGCATCGCCACGCCGAAGTCATCCCAGAAATCGACGCTGTTGCGCAGCGCCGACCAGAACACGCCATTGTCCAGGCCCAGCACGTGCACCGCTTCGAAGTAGCTGGCGCTGATCGCCAGCGAGCAGAAGATGCCGGTCAGCAGCGGCACGGTCAGCACCGCCGCCCAGAAGCGTGGCGCGACAGCCTTGGCCACCGGGTCGATCGCCATCAGTTCCAACGCCTTGATCTGGTCGGTGGCACGCATCAGGCCCAGTTCGGCGGCAATCGAGCTGCCGGCGCGGCCGATGAACAGCAGCGCGGTCAGCACCGGCGCCAGTTCGCGGTACAGCGACAGGCCGAGCAGGGTCGACAGCGCGTCGGCCGCACCGAAGGTGGTCAGCGTGCGATAGCCCTGCAGGGTCAGTACCAGGCCGACGAAGGCACCACCGACGGCGATGATCGGCAGCGAGCGCGCGCCGATCTTGTAGATCTCGCGGGTCAGCTCAGCCAGGAAATCACGGGTCGGCAGCGAACCGCGCAGCACGGTCAGCGAAAACAGGCCGGCGCGGCCCAGCGAGCGGGTGGCTTGGACGAACGGCATCAGGCGACCCTCGCGCGAGGCGCGGCATCGAACGGAATGGGGCCATCGGGCTGGCCGTGCAGGAACTGCCGCAGCAGCGGGTCATGGCTGGACTGCAGTGCTTCGGGCGTGCCCTGGAACACGATGCCGCCATTGGCAATGGCGATGACCTGGTCGCAGATCGGCAGGGTCTCGTGCACGTGGTGGCTGACGATGATGCTGGTCAGGCCCAGGCTGTGGTTGAGGCGCTGGATCAGGCTCATGATCACCCCCGAGGCGATCGGGTCCAGCCCGGTCAGCGGCTCGTCGTAGATCATCAGCGGCGGGTCCAGCGCCAGCGCGCGGGCCAGCGCCACGCGGCGCGCCATGCCGCCGGACAGTTCGCGCGGCCAGGCATCGGCCGCGGCCAGCAGGCCCACCGCATGCAGCTTCATCTCCACCAGCCGGCGCAGCACGGCGGTCGGCAGGAGGGTATGCGTGCGCAGTGGCAGCGCGACGTTTTCGGCCACAGTGAGGTCGGTCAGCAGGCCATTGCCCTGCAGCAGCACACCCACGCTCTTGCGCATCTCCAGCAGCGCGCCGCTGTCATGCGGAATCGGCTTGCCGAACAGGGTGACCTCGCCGGCGACCGGGCGCAGTTCGCCGGTCAGCGCCGCCAGCAGGGTCGACTTGCCGCTGCCGGACGGACCCAGCACCGCGGTGATGCTGCCCTTCGGCACCTGCAGCGACACGTCGCGCAGGATCGTGCGCCCGCTCCGGTCGATGCGGACGTTGGATAACTGCACCAGACTGGAGGTGGAAGCCGACATGGGCACCATTAACGTTTTTTAGACATCGAAGGATCGGGCCCGTCGGCTGAACATAAGCAGACTGGACGGTCCAGTATTGTGGCACGGCAAGACCCTTGCCAGGTCGGGACAATCGGCCGGCTGCCCGGAACAATCCGTACCGGCGATGGGCCAGCCATTGAATACTGCCTGCCGTGTTGCACACTGTGCATGATGAGTGACCCGGGCAGCGATTTCCGCCTCTACCATTCCAACTCCCTGGACGTGCTGGCCGCGCTGCTGGCGCGCAACATGCGTGCGCCGGTTCCGGGCCAGCCGCTGCTGGCGCCGGAGGTGGTGCTGATCCCGCAGGTGGCGATGCGGCGTTGGCTGCAAGCGACACTCGCTGCCGAATATGGCGTGGCTGCCAATCTTGAGTTCCTGACGCCGGGCGAGTTTGTTGCCCGTGCGCTCAACGCCAATGTGCCGGGTGAACGCGACGACCTGGACGCGGCTGGCCTGCACTGGAAGCTGTACCAGGCACTGCGCGACCCGGCGCTGCTGGCGCAGCCACCGATGCGCGCGCTGCAGTCCTATCTTGCCGGCGGCGACGCGCTGAAGCCGTGGGCACTGGCCGGTGAACTGGCCTCGGTGTTCGAAAAGTACCAGGCCTGGCGCCGCGACTGGCTGCTGCGCTGGGAGGCCGGCGCCGACCCGGCCGACCCGCAGGCGATCCTCTGGCGCACCATCGCCGGTGGCCACGACTACCGCGCGCGCCGCATCCAGGCCTACCTGGACCGCTTCGAGGGCGCCGGCCAGCCGTTGCCACAGGGCCTGCCGCCGCGCATGTCCGCGTTCGCGACGCTCAATATCTCGCCCGACGTGCTGCGGGTGATGGCCACCCAGGCCCGGGTCGGCGAGCTGCACTTCTATATGCCCACTCCGGTGCAGTCGTACTGGGGTGACTTGCAGACGCTGGCCGAGCGCCTGCGCAGCGGCGCGCCCGATCCCTTCGGTGAAGCGGCCGGTGAGAACCGTCTGCTGGAAGCCTGGGGCGCGGCCGGCCGCGACTTCATGGCGGTGCTGGGCAGCTACGAGGTGGTGCACCCGGCCGGCGAGATTGCGGCCTATTCCGATCCGGAAGAAGACACGCGTCCGACCCTGGACGAAGGTGGCCTGTCCGACAGCCTGCTGCATCGCCTGCAGCGCGATCTGTTCCACCGCCGCGCGCTGCCTTCGGGGCAGCTGCGCGACGACCTGCGCCGCGACGACCCGAGCCTGCAGGTACACGCCTGCCATACCCGCCTGCGCGAACTGCAGGTGCTGCACGACCAGCTGCGCAGCCTGCTGCAGGACCCGCGCTTCGATCCGCCACTGCAGGCGCGCGAGATCGCGGTGCTGGCGCCGGACATCGATCCCTATGTGCCGTACCTGGAAGCGGTGTTCGGCGGCCGTGGCGGCGAGGAAGAGCACATTCCGTATGCGCTGGCCGACAGCAGTCCACTGGCGGGCGAGCCGTTGGCCGATGTGTTCGTACACCTGCTGGGCCTGCCGGTCTCGCGCTTCGGCCTGAACGAAGTGCTGGACCTGCTGGCCAGCGCGCCACTGGCCGAAGCGGCCGGTCTGGAAGCGGTGGACTTCGACCGCCTGCATGGCTGGCTGCAGCAGGCGGGCGCACGCTGGGGCCTGGATGCCAAGCACCGCAACCAGCACCAGGCACCAGCCGACGACGCCTACACCTGGCAGTTCGCGCTGGACCGCCTGGTGCTCGGTCACGCGACCGGCAGCGAGGCCGACCTGGCCGGTGTTGCACCGTGGATCGAGCTGGAGGGCGGCGCATTGGAAGCGCTGGACCGGCTGCTGCGCCTGCTGCGCGTGTTGGCGGTCTACCAGCGTCGCCTCGGCGAGCTGCTGACGCCGGCGCAGTGGCGGCAGCGCCTGCTGTCGCTGCTGGACGCGCTGCTGCCGACCGCGCCCAGCTCGCCCAACAGCCAGCGCGCGCTGGAGCGCCTGCGCAAGCTGCTCAACCAGTTCGCCGACGATGCCGCCAAGGCCGGTTTCGAAGACGGCGTGCCACCGGAGGTGGTGCGTTCGCATTTCGCCGGCGCGCTGGGCGAGGCCGATACGCGCGCACCGCTGCTGACCGGTGGCATCAGCTTCGGCCGCATGGTGCCGATGCGCCTGCTGCCGTTCCGGGTGATCTGCGTGCTGGGCCTCAATGATGGCGACTTCCCGCGCCGTGACCCGGCGGCCGGTCTCAACCAGCTCACCGCCGAGTTGGACACGCCGCGCCGCCGTCCCGGCGACCGCTCCACCCGCGAAGACGACCGTTTCCTGTTCCTGCAGCTGTTCGCTGCCGCGCAGGAGGTGTTCTACCTCAGCTACCTCGGTGCCGATCCGCGCGATGGCAGCGTGCGCGAGCCGTCGGTGCTGGTCAGCGAACTGATTGATGCCGCCGCCGCGTATCACTTCGATCCGCCTGCGGCGGCCCGTGACTTCACCGTGCGCCACGCACTGCAGCCGTTCTCGCCGGCGGCGTTCGGTGATGGCGATTCACGCCGCTTCAGCTATCGCCGCCAATGGCATCCGGCCGCCGGTCGCCTCATCGGCCAGCGCGGCGGCCTGCAGCCGTGGTTCGATGCGGCGTTGCCGCCGCTCGACGATGCGGTGGAAGACGACGTCGCACTCGATACCCTGCGCCGTTTCCTGTGCGACCCGGCCGGGCAGTTTCTCGCACAGTCGCTGGGCCTGCGCCTGGCCGACGACGTCGAGGAGGTCGATGACCTGGAGCCGCTGGTGCTGTCATCACGCGGGCCGGAGAAGCGCAGCGTGCAGGCGGCGGTGGTGCGGGCCACGCTCAGCGGCGATACCGAGCCGTTGTACCCACGCCTGCGCGCACGCGGCCTGCTGCCCTCGGGTCCATTGGGCGAGCGGCAGTTCGAGGTGGAGCAGTTGAAGACGCGCCCGTATGCCAGTGCATTGCTGGGCTGGATGCAGGGCGAACCACTCGAAAGCCGCCGCTATGAAGTGGAGATCGATGGCGTGCGCCTGCATGGCCGGGTGGCGGATCGACACCCCGACGGGCTGGTGCGCCTGCGTGCCGGTACCCTCAATGGCAATGCGGTGATCCGCCAGGGCCTGGACTGGCTGCTGGCCAACGCTGCCGGCGATGCGTTGCCGCTGGTGCAGTTCCACGATGGCGGCGATGCCGGTCCCGGCCCGCATGTGCTGCCGGCGTTGAGCGTTCCTGCTGCACGCGCCGCGCTGCGCGCATTGCTGCAGCTGCGCCAGCGTGGCCTGCGTGAACCGCTGCGCTTTGCCCCGTACACCGGCTGGGTGCTGTACAACGCGCCGGCAGAAAAACAGCGCAGCGAAGGCTGGAAGCAGTGGCACGGCAGCGACCGCAGCTGGGGTGAATCCAGCAGCGACGCCTGGCAGCTGCTGCTGCGCGGTGCCGATCCGTTCGCCACCGATGCCAGCTATGCCGACCTGCTGCGCAACAGCCAGGTGGTCTTCAGCGCAGTGCGCGAGGGCCGCACCCTTGGCGCCGATGCACGCCAGGAGGGCAGCGCATGAGCACCGTCATCGTCGATGATGACTCCCAGCGCATGGCGGGCGATCCCTATCTGGCCCTGCCGCTGGATGGCATCCGCCTGATCGAGGCCAGCGCCGGTACCGGCAAGACCTTCACGCTGGCCACGCTGTTCACCCGCTTGGTGGTGGAGCAGGGCCTGCGCATCGGCCAGATCCTGGCGGTCACCTTCACCGATGCCGCCACCCAGGAACTGCGCAAGCGCATCCGCGAGCGCCTGGCGCTGGCCGCGCGCCTGGTCGATGTGGAACCGGCCGAGGGCGAAGCACCGGACGCGAGATTGACCCGCGACGTACTGCAGCGCCATCTGCAGGGTGGCACCGAGAGCGCTGCCGCGCTGAAGCGACGCCTGCAGGTGGCCGCCGATGAGATCGACCTGGCGTCGATCTTCACCATCCACGGCTTCTGTACCCGCGTGCTGCGCGAGCATGCGCTGGAGAGCGGCCATACCTTCGACCCGCCGGAACTGCTGGCCAGCGACCGTGAGCTGCTGGAGGAGCTGGCGGCCGATCTATGGCGGGTGCACGCCAACGACGCGGCCACGCTGGAACCGCTGACCTGGCTGTGGTCCAACCCGGATGCGCTGGCCGCCGATCTGCGCGCGCTGCTGGCTGCGCCGCCACTGCACCCGTTGCCACGGCCGGTGGCACTGGCCGATCCACACCCGGCGCTGCAGGCCACCGCCGCCGAACTGCAGCTGGCGCTGCGCGAGCATGGTGAGCAGTTCTTCATCGACCTCTGCGATGCCGTCGACAACAAGTGGATCAACGGCGTGTCCTACAAGCTGGGCTGGCTGCACCCGCTGGGCCGGCAGCTGCTGGGCTGGGCCGAGCGCGCCGATCCGCGCGAACTGCTGGCCAGCGAGCGCCTGCCGGCACTGCTGCCGGAGGTGCTGGCTGACAAGACCAACAAGAAATTCGCTGATCGCACGCCGTCGTCGCCGCTGCAGGCGCCGTTGGCGCGCTATGTCGCGTTGCTCGCCGAACGCGATGCCTGGTTGCGTGGCACCGCACTGAACTTCCTGCACCGCCTGCGCGAAGAAGCCACGCAGCGCCTGCAGGCGCTGAAGCGCACGCGCCGGGTGCAGACCTACGACGACCTGATCGATGGCGTGGCGCTGGCCATGGAAGGCCCGCAGCGGCTGGCGCTGGTCAGGCAGCTGCGCGCGCAGTACCGCATCGCGCTGGTCGATGAGTTCCAGGACACCGACGATCGCCAGTGGGGCATCTTCCGCACCGTGTTTGGCAATTCGCCGGAGGTACGCGAACTCGGCCTGTCACCGGCGCTGTTCCTGATCGGCGACCCCAAGCAGGCGATCTACGGGTTCCGCGGCGGTGACATCCACACCTACCTGAAGGCCAAGCAGCTGGCGCAGCTGGCGCCGGTGCTGGACCAGAACTTCCGCTCGCGACCGGCTGTGCTGCGTGCGCTGCAGGCGCTGTACGACAACGGTGGTGAAGATGCCTTCCTCGAACGCGACATCCAGTTCGAGCCGGTGCGTCCCGGTGGCGTGCGCACCGATGAGGACTACCTGCGCGACGGCCACGCCGCCACGGCACTTACCCTGCGCGTGCTGCGCAGTGGCGGTGACAAGGCGATGAGTGCGGACGCCTCGCGTGAGGCAGCGACCCAGGCCTGCGTGGCGGCGATTCACCAGATTCTGGTCGAGGCGCGTGCGGGCAGTGCCGTGCTGCGTGGGCAGCCGGTGCGGCCGGGTGACATCGCGGTGCTGGTGCGCTCGCACCGCGAGGCCACGCTGGTGCAGCGTGCGCTGGCAGCAGTCGGCATCCCCGCAGTGGCGGCAGGCAAGCAGAGCCTGTTTTCCACCCCTGAAGCGCGCGATCTTCGTGCGCTGCTGCTGGCGCTGCTGCAACCGGCTGACGAAGGCCGCCTGCGTGCAGCGCTGGCCACGGTATTGCTCGGTCAACGCGCCAGCGCGATCGCGGCGATGGAACGCGAGGGCGATCTGCAACGCGGGTTCCAGGCACAGCTGCTGCACTGGCGCGAGCGCTGGCAGCGCGGCGGACCGTTCGCGGTGATCGCCGATGTCTGTGCCGCGCAGGGCGAACGCCTGTTGGCGCTGATCGATGGCGAGCGCCGCCTGACCAATTACCTGCAGCTGGGCGAACTGCTGCAGGAAGCCTCGGCGCAGGCGCTGGGCATGCACGGCCTGCTGGACTGGCTGCAGGGGCAGATGGCCAGCGCCGACCAGGATGACGAGCAGCAGCTGCTGCGCCTGGAATCGGATGCGCGCCGCGTGCAGATCATCACCCTGCACAAGAGCAAGGGCCTGGAGTATCCGCTGGTGTTCCTGCCGTTCGTCGGCATCGACGGCGGCGCACCGAACACCGCCTCGCACTGCACCGTGCACGTCGATGGCCAGCGCCAGCTGCACTGGAAGCTGGACAAGGACGAAGCCTGGGAAGCGGCCAGTGCCCAGCGCGAGCGCGAGCAGCGCGCCGAGGATGCACGCCTGCTGTATGTCGGCCTGACCCGCGCCGAACACGCGTTGTGGATCGCGGTGGGCGATCTCGCCGGGCTGGGCAGGACGCGACTGGCGCCGTTGCTGGGCGACCTGCAGGCGCTGCGCGCCCAGGCCGACGTGCACATCGATGACAGCGAGACACCGGCCGCGCTGCCGCAGCTGGCGGCCGAAATGGAAGGTGACCTTCCGGCGGTGCGTGCCCTGACCCGGCGCGTACCACATGACTGGTGGGTGTACAGCTTCACCCAGCTGGCGCATGCCGATGCGGGCGCCGGTAGTGACATCGAGGCCGCCGCCACCGAGCTGCCGGCACCGGCCGCCGACGAACCGGCCGGCCCGGAACTGCCGCTGGAACCCGCGCTGCCGGAACCCGCTGCGGCGGCCGAGGACAGCGCAGCGGTCGACCCGCGCTTCATGGGCAGTCGCTTCGGCAACGTGCTGCACGAAGCGATGGAGAACGTCGACTTCGCTGCCTGGGCTGACTGGCAGCCGGGCCTGGAAGTCCCAGAGGGCCAGGCCGAGGTGCTGCGCAAGGCGCTGCACGACGAAGGCTATGCCGACGTCGACCTGGACGATGGCGTGGCGGTGCTGGTGCCGCTGGTGGGCCACACGCTGACCGTGCCGCTGCCCGAAGGCGGCGCGCTGCACAGCCTGGGTGAAGGCGAGCGCCGCGCGGAAATCGACTTCCATTTTGCCATCGAGCCGACCACGGTGCCGGCGCTGCTGCAGGTGCTGCATGCGCATGGGGTTTCCAGCACGCGACGCGGCTTCGGCCAGCGCCGCCGCCTGGAAGGGCTGATGACCGGCATGATCGACCTGACCTACGTGCGCGACGGGCGCTGGTACGTGCTCGACTACAAATCCAACCGCCTGCCCGGCTACAGCCCGGACCTGCTGGCCATTGCCATGCGCCACAGCGAGTACGACCTGCAGGCGCTGATCTATACGGTGGCCCTGCATCGCTGGCTGCGTTTCCGCCTCGGCGCAGCCTACGACTACGAACGCGACATGGGCGGCATCCGCTACCTGTTCTGCCGCGGCCTGGATGGCACCGGCAACGGCGTGCATGTGGACCGCTTCCCGCTGGCGCTGGTGGATGCGCTGGATGCATTGTTCGCCGGTGGCGAACAGGCCCAGGCGGAACTGGCCGCACGTGCCCGCGGAGCCAGCGCATGAGCCTGCTGAAGGAACTGCATCAGAAGGGTCAGCTGCGCACCCTCGACCATGCATTGGCGACCAGCCTGCAGCGGCTGCGCGACGACACGCCCGAGAGTGTGGCGCTGGCGGCCGCGCTTGCGTCGCTGGCGGTATCGCAAGGCCATGCTGCGTTCGATCCGGCGCAACCGCAGCGGCTGCTGGAAGGCGTATCCGAGTGGCCTGCCGCGCAGGACTGGCTGGCACAGTTGCGCGCATCGCCGTGGGTCGCGACGCCGGAGCAGGCCGATGCCATCGCCGACGATGCGCCGCTGGTGCTGGAGAACGGCCTGCTCTACCTGCGCCGCTATCGCGAGTACGAGCGTCAGCTGGCGGCTGGGCTGCAGCGCATCGGCCGGCATCCGCTGCCGGCGCCGGACATGGCAGCGTTGGCGCCGTTGTTCGCGCAGCTGTTCCCGCAGGCACTGGGCGGCGAAGATCACCAGGCACGCGCCGCCGGCGTGACCCTGCGCCATCCGCTGGCACTGGTCACCGGCGGCCCCGGCACCGGCAAGACCACCACCATCGCGCGCCTGTTGCTGCTGCTGGCCGTGCAGGCCCGGCACGCTGGCCAGCCGCTGCCCGAGGTGGCGCTGGCCGCGCCTACCGGGCGCGCCGCCGAACGCATGGCCGAGAGCCTGCGCGTGGCCGTGCAACGCCTGCAGGAACAAGGACTGGACCCGGCGTTGTGCACGGCGCTGCCCAGTACCGGCACCACCCTGCATCGCCTGCTCGGCGTTATTCCCGATTCACCGCGCTTCCGCCACCACGCCGACAATCCGCTGCCGGTGGACGTGGTGGTGGTCGACGAAGCCTCGATGATCGATCTGCCGATGATGGCCAAGCTGGTCGATGCGATCGCCAGCGGCACCCGGCTGATCCTGCTCGGCGATCCCGATCAGCTGCCGTCGGTTGAGGTCGGCGACGTGCTCAGCGCGATCCTGCGTGCCAGCGGTGATGGCATCGGCACCCGCGCCGATGATGCGCAGGCGCTGCGTGGATTGCTGGCGCCGTCCACGCTGCAGCGCCAGGCCGAACCACGCGCCTTCGCCGGCCGCCGCGTGCAGCTGCAACGTGGGTACCGGCAGAGCGATGCACTGGTGCTGGCCCCGTTGGCAGATGCCGTGCGCGAGGGTGACGCCGGCGCCGCCCTGCAGCTGCTGCGCGGCGGTGAACTGGCCGGCGTGCATTTCCATGAAGGCGAGGCAGACCCGCTGCGCGGCCAGCGCGAGCACCTGCTGGGCCATTGGCGTGCGTTGGCCGACGCGGCTGATCCAGTGCTTGCCCTGCAGCAGGCCGGGCGACTGCGCCTGCTGACCGCGCTGCGCGAAGGCCCGCAGGGCGCGCGCGGGCTCAACAGCCGTATCGAGCAGCTGCTGGCGGGCAACACCCCGGGCTACTTCCAGGGCCGCCTGCTGCTGGTGACCGAGAACAGCTACCGGCACCGCCTGTTCAACGGCGATATCGGCATCTGCCTGCGCGACAGCAGCGGCGCGATGGTGGCCTGGTTCCCCGGCGACACCGTCGAGCAGCCGCGCGCCTTCCACCCGGCGGCGCTGCCCGCGCACGAAAGCGCCTTCGCGATGACCGTGCACAAGGCACAGGGCTCGGAGTTCGATGAAGTGTGGTTGCAGCTGCCGCGCCAGGACAGCCGCGTGCTGTCACGCGAACTGGTCTATACCGGCCTGACCCGCGCCCGCCAGGTGCTGCATGTGGCGGGCAGCGCCGACGTGCTGCAGGCCGCATTGAAGCGCCATGCCAGCCGATTGGGTGGCATGGCATGGCGGCTGGGTGCGGAAGCGGTGGCCGAAGCACCGGCGCGTATCGAACAGCCCACGGTGCAGGGCCAGTTGTTCTGACGCGGGCGCGATGCGCTTCACAGAAGCGCGTTTTGGTCGTTTCGGCTCTCATCCACGCATGGCGTGGATCTACGCGATCAATACCAGCCCATCGGGGAACACGATCGCGGCTTCATCGGCGCTCACGTCGAAGAAGCCCACGCCGTGCTTCTCGGCCAGGTCCTGCACGCGGCCATGCGCGCGCTCGGCCACCGAATAGGCGAACGCGCCGTAGATCACCTGACTACCGATGCTGTACTCGGTCACCTCGGCACGATCATCGTCGTCGTTGCTCAGCGGCCCGTTCATTGGCGGGAACTCCTGTGCCATCTCCGCGAACCACGCCTGCAATGCGGAGCTGCTGACGGCCGGGTCGTCGTACTCGTGGCGCTCGTTCCACTGCGTCTGCTTCTCGAACCAGGCGATGAAGGCCGCCACCTCGCGCGGGGCCGCACTGGCCTCGAACACCATTATGTCGTAACTCATTGAACCGTCCTGTTGCCGTGGCGTAAGGACGCCGGGCATGGCCCGGCGCTACCGGATGACGATGGTAGCGCCGGGCCATGCCCGGCGGATCGCATTACATGGACGGCACGTCGGCATCCGCCAACCCCGGCGCCAATGCCTTGGCCTCCGGGAACAGCGCGAAGCGCAGGCCGATCAGGCCCATCAACGCTTCGTCGCGGGCCTTGCAGGCGGCCACGCTGCCGACCCGGCCCAGCGAGGTATCCAGCCGCTCGCGCAGCGCTTCGGCGGCCACAATCGGCTTGCGCGCGGCGATCTGCCGGCGGTAGTGCACGGCGATCTCTTCCAGGATGTGCTCGACCGCCTCGCGGCTGCGCTCGGGCAGTTCCAGCCGCGCGCGGCGCAGCTGCAGGATGTTCAGGCCGATGCGTGCCTCGTTGAGCATGTCCACCGAGGCAATGTCGCTGCCCTCGGGCGTCGCCGCCAGGCGCGGTGCGAGCAGGCCCAGCAGGTCGAGCATGCGTGCGGCGAAGCGCTGGCGGTCCTGCTGGCCGCGGCCTTCGGCGGCCTCGGCCAGCGTGGTCCAGCCCTGCCGCACCAGCCGGCGTGCGGTCCACTCGGCACCGACCGAACGGAACAGGCGGGTCATCACCACCGCAAAGCCAATGCCGATGAACATCGCGATGGACGAGTTGAGGAAGGTCTGGATGTTGGCGCTGTAGGTGTTCTGCAGGCTCAGCAGCGCGGCCAGGTTCACCGTCAGCGGCAGTGCGAACAGCGCGCTCTTGGGGTGGTGCAGCATCAGCCCCAGCGGCAGGAACGCCACCGCCAGCACCAGTGCCAGCAGGCCGAAGTCGTGCACCGCCGGGAACACGCCGAACAGGTACACGCCGGCCACCACCGAGGCGACCATCGCCCACACCAGGAACGACACCATGCTCGGTGCCGGGTCATCCTGTGCGGCGAAGAATGCGGCAGTCACCGCAGCCATCATCGCGCCGTTGCCACCACCTTCCCAACCCAGCGCGATCCACAGCACGCAGTAGCTCATCAGGGCCACGCCGGCACTGAGCGCAGAGAACAGGGCCATGCCGTAGTCGACGTGCTTGTCGGCGGCCACGCGCTCGGTGCGGATGCGGTAGTGCGCGCGGTCCAGCGGCGCGGTGCCGTGGTCGATCGCGTGCTGCAGGGTGCGGCAGTCCTGCCACAGGTCCACCAGTTCCTCCAGGCGCAGTAGCAGGCTGGCCAGCTGCAGGTGCTGCAGGTCGCGGTCCACCTGCGGCTTCAGTGCGCTGATGCGCGCGCGCAGGCGGGCGTATTCGCTGGCGTTGGTCGGCCCGTCCAGCCAGTCGTGGATGTCATCGACCAGTGCCGGCAGTCCTTCCGGCAGGGCCTGGCCACCGCTGCGCAGCGCGCTCAGGCGGTCGGCAATCGACGACAGCACCGGCAACAGCAGCAGCATGCGCTCGCGCAGGCGCTCCATCGACACCGCCGAACCGGCATGGCGCGGATCATCGCGGCGCAGGAACTCGATCAGCGCCTCGAACTGCACCAGGTCGGCGGCCAGCCGGTTGCGTGGCGCATGCGCGCGGCCACGTTCAAGGATCTGCCGGCACCACTGTGCGGCGTCCTCCATCCAGTTGCCGATGCGCGCGCGCAGCATCGGGCGTACCGAGGCCGGGAACAGCAGCGAGGCGAACAGCACCGCCACCACCGTGCCGAGGATGATCTCCTCGCTGCGCGCCACCACCGTGTCGAAGATGGTTTCCGGCGAGGTCACCGCCGGGAAGCCGATGAAGGCGGTGGTGTAGCCGGCCAGCAGGAACGCGTAGCCGCGCGGCCCGCGGTTGAGCAGGGCCATGAACAGGCAGCCGGCCAGCCAGATCGACATTGCCGCGCTCAGCACCAGCGGCGTCTCCACCAGCGCCGGCAGCACCAGCAGGGTGGCCAGGCCGGCCACCAGTGTGCCGACGATGCGGTACACGCCCTTGGCCCGGGTCGGGCCCAGCAGCGGCTGGCTGACGATGTACACCGTGCCCATCGCCCAGTACGGGCGCGACAGGTTGCCGGCCATGGCGATGTACAGCGCGGCCACCGCGGCCAGGTAGGTCTTGATCGAGAACAGCCAGGCCTGGCGTTCGGTCAGGGCGTTCATGGCTTACTTTGCTGCGGTCGAGGCGTTGGGCGCGGCAGCGCTGGCCTGCCAGCCACCACCCAGCACCAGGAACAGGTGGATCTGGTCGCGCGAGACCTGCGCTTCGGCGGCGGCCAGGGTGGCATCGCTGCTGGCCAGGCTGCGGTCGGCATCCAGGCTGGACAGGTACGGCGTGCGGCCGCCCTGGTACAGCCGGCGGTTCTGCTCGGCGGCCAATGCGGCCTGTTCCTGCGCAGTGCGCAGCGACTGCAGCCGGCGCAGGTCCTGCGCGTAGCGGTCCAGCGCGGTCTGGGTCTCGCGCAGCGCCTGCAGCACGGTGTGGTCGAACTCGGCCAGCGCCGCATCGGCACCCGCCTCGGCGGCGTGGATGCGTGCATGCGTGCCCGAAGACGGCAGCGTCCATGAGATCAGCGGACCGATCGACCACTGCTGGGTCATCGGCGTGCCGAAGTCCTCCAGCAGGCCGGCGGCACCGAGCGAGGCACCCAGGCGGATGTCGGGGTACAGCTCGGCGGTGGCGATACCAATCCGCGCCGTGGCCGAGGCCAGCGTGCGCTCGGCCTGGCGCACGTCCGGGCGGCGCTGCAGCAGCGCGCGGCCATCACCGACCGGCAGCGGCTGCGCCAGGCTGGGGGCGTGTGCACAGTCGATCACGCCGGCCGGCAGCTGGCCCGGGGTCTGCCCGAGCAGGGCGGCCAGCGAATAGGCGGCCGCTGAGCGCTGCGCATGCAGCGGCGGCAGTGCGGCTTCCAGCAGCGCCACCTGGGCATTGGCGCGGGCCAGTTCCGGCGGCGTGCCGCGGCCGGCCGCGATCAGGCGCTCGGTGACCGTGCGGCTGCGCTGCTGCAGCTGCAGCGAATGCTCGGCCACATGCAGTTCGTGGTTGGCGTGGCAGATTTCCAGATAGCTGTCGGCCACCTGCGCGACCACGCTGACCTGGGCCAGGTCGCGCGCCGCAGCGACCGACTGCTCGTCGGCACGCGCCGCTTCGGCGCCGCGCTTGAGCTTGCCGAACAGGTCGAACTGGTAGCTGACCGCGAACTTGCCATCGGCCAGGTTGATCACCGGCAGCTCGTGTTCCTGCAGGAACGATTCGGCCGACAGCTGCGCGCGGCTGACCCCGGCCTCGGCCTCGTACTCGAAGCCGCCAGCGTCCAGCGCCTGTTCGTACACCGCTGCGGCACGGCGAAGGTGCGCATCAGCGGCCTTCAGTTCAACGTTGTCGCGCAGCGCCTGGGTGATCAGGCCATCCAGCACCGGGTCGTTGTACAGCGACCACCAGCGGTCGGGCAGCGCCTGGTTGGCGGCCACCTGTGGGTTCTGGGTATCGATGAAGGCCGCATTGGCCTGCGGGCGCTTGAACGCCGAGCCTTCCGGCAGCGCGTAATCCGGGCCAACGGTCCTGCATGCGGCCAGGCTGGCCAGCGCGACGATCAAGCCGAGACGGGGCAGGGCGGCGTTCACAGGCCCGCCTGTGTCGGCGCGGCGCCGGCCTTGTCGCTGTGCGGGTGGCGGCCGGTGTCCACGGTCACCGTGGCGGTGCGGCCGGCGATCAGTTCGACGCCCTTGGGCACTTCGTCGATGGCGATGCGCACCGGGATGCGCTGCGCCAGCCGCACCCAGTCGAAGGCCGGGGTCACGTTCGGCAGCAGGCTGCTGCCGTTGCTGCGGTAGCGGTCCTCGATGCCGGCGGCGATGCTCTCGACATGGCCGCGCAGCGGGGCCGATTCACCCATCAGGCGGATGTCCACGCGCTGCCCCGGCGCCACGCCACGCAGTCGGGTTTCCTCGAAGTAGCCATCGATGCGGAACGAGCCGGTATCCAGCAGCGCCAGCACCGGCTTGCCGGCCACCACGTAGTCGCCCACCCGCATGGTGCGGTCGTTGACCCGGCCATCGGCCGGTGCGCGCACCTCGGTGCGGCCCAGGTTGAGCTCGGCCAGGTCGACCGCGGCCTGTGCGGTGGCCAGCGCAGCCTGTGCGGCCTGCAGCTTGGCGCGGCGCACTTCGGCGTCCTCGGCGGCGACCAGGTCCTGCAGGCTGCGGTCACGGCCGATCTCGCGGCGCAGCTGCGCCACCGATGCCTGGCGCTCGCCCAGGCTGGCGCGGGCCTGCTCCAGCGCGATGCGGTAACGGGCGCGGTCGACCACGAACAGCAGGTCGCCCTTCTTCACCGCCTGGTTGTCGGCCACGCTCACCGTTTCCACCAGCCCGGACACGTCCGGCGCCACCTGCACCACGTCGGCGCCGACATGGGCATCGCGGGTCCACGGCTCATCCATGTAATAGACCCACAGCTGGCGCAGCACCAGCAGGGCGACGATCACGGCTGCGCTGGTGAGCAGCACCGGCAGGGTCTTCTTCACGATCTTGTTCACGATTGCATCCAACGCAGGAGGTGGAACAGCAGGCCAAGCACGATCCCGTACAGGGCCAGGTTGAACAGCGCCGGGTGCCATACATGGCGATAGGCGCCGGCACGCTGCAGCAGCGCGTGCAGACCGCTGTTGACCAGATAGGCCAGCAGCATCAACCCGAGCAGGGTCGGGACGAACACTCCGTGGAGACTGAATTCACCGGGCATCGGTAGGGGCGGGGGCGAAGTGGGGAGGGGAGGGGCAACAGAACAACGGCAACGGGTAAAAGCCGCTGGCGTGTGCACGGCAGCGGCGGTATTCGGGGGCAGCGCTCTTACGTGATGCGGTCGGCGGCCTCGGCCAGCAGGCGCCATGCCTTCAGCACGGCATGCAGTTCATCCATGGAAAGCTCGCCGAACACGTCCTGGCGCAGGCCGATCAACTGGTCTTCCAGCTCGCTGACCAGCGCATGGCCCGCGTCGGTCAGCCACAGCAGGTTGGCGCGGCGGTCGCTGGCATCGCTCTCGCGGCGGACCAGGCCGCTGGCGCACAGCTTGTCGAGCAGGCGCACCAGGGAAGGCCCCTCCATGCCCAGCTGCTGGGCCAGCGCAACCTGGCGGATGCCACCGCCGGAGCGGCCGATCATCAGCAGGGGCATGGTGCAGGCGGTGGAGATGCCGTAGCTGCCGAGCCGGCTGTCGGCCAGGCGCTGCCACTGCCGCCCTGCGTACAGCAGGCCGGAGCTGAGCTGCATCTGCAGCACGGTGCGCTCGTCGAGGGGTCGGTCCATAAGAGATAGATAGGATACTACTAATTTCATTCCTATCAATGGGTTTTTATGAATGGGTGGGGTGTAGTGAGGAAAGCGTTGCGCCTGCTGGCTATCGGCTGGGGTGGCGGAGGGCCGGACGGGGCAGGGCACGCTGCAAGTACGTCCATGTAAGCTCGATCGGCGCATCCATGCGCCTCACGGCCCTGCCCCGTCCGGCCCTCCGCCACCCCACCCCACATCCCGCGGGCGCGGTGGGTTGGCTCTTTAAAGGCAGAAGCAGAAGAAAGGCAGAAGCAGAAGCAGTGCGGACAACGGTCCGCACCCACCAGGGCAGTGGCGCGAGCCGTTTCCGAAGCCATGAACCCCAGCTTTTGACCCCGCTTTCGGCTGGTCCGGCCGCGCCCGCAGGAAACCGTCAGGGAGGGGGAGAGGGGGCTGCGCAGGACCGTTGGCGCCATGGATGGCGCCATCGAGCCCCCATGGACGGGTTTACGGCGTGTCCTGCGCAGCCCCCTCTCCCACTCCAGACCGATAGCAAGTACGCGCCGGAAGAACCCCCGATGAACCGTCCCAACAGGACGACCCCCCCCCCGGTCGGGTACGATGCTCGCCCCCCGTTCGGGACGCTGTACGCAATGAGCAAGAACAACGAAAAGGCCGCCCCGCAGGGCGACGTGACCCAGGACCAGGCCGAGGATGCCGTGCGCACCCTGCTGCGCTGGGCCGGTGAGGACCCGTCCCGTGAAGGCCTGCTGGATACCCCCCGCCGTGTCGCCGAAGCCTATGGCGACTGGTTCAGCGGTTACCGCGACGACCCGCGCGCCTACATGGAGCGGACCTTCGAGGAAGTGGCCGGCTATGACGAACTGATCGTCCTGCGCGACATCGAGTACGAAAGCCACTGCGAACATCACATGGCGCCGATCATCGGCCGCGTGCACGTCGGCTACCTGCCGGCCGGCAAGGTGGTGGGCATCAGCAAGCTGGCCCGCGTCGTCGAAGCCTACGCCCGCCGTTTCCAGGTGCAGGAGAAGATGACCGCGCAGATCGCCCAGTGCATCCAGGATGTGCTGCAGCCGATCGGTGTCGGCGTGGTCGTCGAAGGCGCCCACGAATGCATGACCACCCGCGGCATCCACAAGCGCGGCGTCAGCATGGTCACCTCGAAGATGCTGGGCAGCTTCCGCGACGACGCGCGTACCCGCGCCGAGTTCCTGCGCTTCATCGAAGTGGGCGGCAAGCGCTGAGCCGCCTGCCCGCACCCCGCTGGCCGCTGCGGGCCGGCATGCCCACGGCTGCCCACGCGGCAGCCGTGCGTGGCGGCTCGTCCTTGTCAGCCCAACAGACCTCTTTCGCTGCATGAAGCATCGCGAACGCATCTCCCGTTACCGCCATCTGCGCGAACAGCCCCAGTGGAAGCTGCTCGCCGCCGACCACGCTCCGGAAATCATCGGCCTGCTGCAGGGGCTGCTGATGGACGGCGAGCGCACGCTGCCCTCGTCGGTGCTCAACGAGCGCCTGCAACGCGCGCTGGACCAGCTCAACGGCGACGAACTGTCGCGCGACCTGCCGCGTACCGCGCAGGCCTACATCGCGCACTGGCTGGCCCAGGGCTGGCTGGAACGCCGCCTGCCCGAGGGCGCCGACCAGGAGCAGTACGAGCTGTCGACCGCGGCGCTGCAGGCCATCCGCTTCGCCGATGGCCTTGAGCAGGCTCGCGTGGCTGCCACTGAAAGCCGCCTGGCGCTGGTCATCGAACAGCTCTCGCAGCTGGCCGCGCAGACCGAGTCCGATCCGGACGCGCGCCTGTCGGCGCTGCGCGACGAGCGCGACCGCATCGACGCCGAGATCGCCCGCGTCGGTGCCGGCCGTGTGATCGCGCTGGATGGCAAGCGCGCGCTGGAACGTGCGCGCCAGATCATCGGCCTGGCCGACGAGCTCACCGAGGACTTCCGCCGCGTGCGCGACGACTTCGAGCAGCTCAACCGCGATTTCCGCGAACGCATCATCGACGATGAGGGCGAGCGTGGCGACGTGCTGTCGCAGCTGTTCGAAGGCGTGGACGTGATCGGCGAGAGCGATGCCGGCCGCAGTTTCCAGGCCTTCTGGCGCCTGCTCAACGACGCCGAACAGAGCGCCCAGCTCGATGCCGCGCTGGAAGCGGTGCTGGCGCGTGGCTTCGCCCGCCGCCTGGACCGCAACGAGCGTAATTTCCTGCGCGGCTTCACCAGCACCATGCTCGAGCGCGGTGGCCAGGTGCACGACGTGCTGCAGAACTTCGCGCGCAGCCTGCGCGGCTTCGTGCAGAGCCGTGGCTACCTGGAACAGCGCCGCCTCAACCAGCTGCTGAAGCAGGCGCAGTCCGAAGCGCTGGCGCTGCGCGACGAGTTCCCCGCACAACGCGGCATCGGCCGTGACCTGCAGCTGACCACCAGTCGCCTGCGCTCGTGGTCGCAGTGGAAGCTGCACGATCCACGCAGTGCCCAGGTCGATGGCAACGTCGAGTACAACGACGCGGCCGCGATCAGCCTGGAGAGCGTCGGCGACCTGGTCGCTTCGTCCGAAATCGACTTCCGCACCCTGCGCCGCGACCTGCACGACCTGCTCGATGCACAGCCGCGGCTCAGCATCGCCCAGGCCCTGTCGCAGCGCGAGGCGCCGCAGGGCCTTGGCAGCGTCATCGGCTACCTGTCGCTGGGCACGCGCTTCGGCAACGTGGTCGCCGGCGAGCAGGAGCTTGCGCAATGGCGTGGTGGCGACGGCCAGGTCCGTCGGGCCCGCATCCCGCTGGTTTGGTTCACCCAGGAGAGACGCCATGAGCTGGCATGAAGATCCCATCGACGCACCGCAGGCCGACGTGGCGGAAGACGCCTACGAAGCCGAACCGGTGGCGGCCGTGGCGCAGCCCCGCCGTGGCAACGACGTGTACTACCTCGGCGATACCGGGCGCCTGCCGCTGGATGCGCGCCGCGCGCTGTGCCAGCTGCTGATCGGCCCCAGCATCGACCAGCTGCGCCACGCCAAGCTGTGGCCGGCACTGATCCGCAGCGAAGCCGCCATCCGTTCGGCGCTGGCCGACCTGTTCCTGGAACTGGTGCTGGACCGTGACAGCGGCGTGGCCTTCACCCGCCAGGCCGACACCGAAGACGTCGACGCGCCGGTGCTGCTGCGCACCTCGCCGCTGACCTTCATCGACTCGGTGCTGCTGCTGTACCTGCGCCAGCAGCTGGCCGAGGCCGATGCGCGCGGCAACCGCGCGGTGGTCGCCGACGCCGAGATGGCCGAAGCGCTGGCCATCTACGAGAAGAACCTGTCCACCGACCGCGCCGGCTTCAACCGCCGCGTCGCTTCGGCGGTGCAGAAGATGAAGGACAACCACATCCTGACCCGCCTCAGCGGCCAGGAAGACCGCCACGAAGTCTCGCCGGCGCTCAAGCTGCTGTTCTCCGCCGAAGACGTGTCCCAGCTTTCGGCGGTCTACCGCCAGCTGCGCGAAACCCCGGCCGCCGAGGCCTGAGAGACCCGACCATCGCATGGCTATCTCCAAGCACACTCCCGCCCTGTTCAACGAAGGCCTGCCGGACCCGCGCCTGCAGCAGTTCCGCATGCGCCGCCTGCAGGTGCACAACTGGGGCACCTTCAACGGCCTGACCGAAGTGCCGATCGCCGAGCGCGGCTTCCTGTTCGTCGGTCGTTCCGGCTCGGGCAAGTCGACCCTGCTCGATGCCATGTCCGCGCTGTTGACGCCGCCGGCCATCGTCGACTTCAACGCCGCCGCGCGTGAAGCCGAGCGCAGTGGCCGCGACCGCAACCTGGTGTCCTACGTGCGTGGCGCGTGGGCCGACCAGCAGGACAGCGGCACCGGCGAAATCGCCACCCAGTACCTGCGCAAGGGCGCGACCTGGACCGCACTGGTGCTGGAGTACCGTGCCGGCGATGGCCGCGTGGTCAGCCTGGTGCGCCTGCTGTGGATCTCCGGCAATGGCACCTCGGCCGGCGACGTGCGCAAGCACTACATGATTGCCGAGCGCCCGTTCGACATCGCCAAGGACCTCGGCGGCTTCGACCTGGACCTGCGCAAGCTCAAGCAGAAGCTGTCCGACCTGCACCACTTCGACACCTTCTCCGGCTACGCCGAGCGCTTCCGCGACCTGCTCGGCATCGACAACGAAATGGCGCTGCGCCTGCTGCACAAGACGCAGTCGGCGAAGAACCTGGGCGACCTCAACGTCTTCCTGCGCGACTTCATGCTCGACACGCCGAAGACCTTCGACGCCGCCGAGCGCCTGGTCAGCGACTTCGCCGAACTCGACGGCGCGCACCAGGCCGTGGTCACCGCCCGTCGCCAGGTGGAAACCCTGCTGCCGGCACGCGCCTACTACAACGACCTGAAGGAAATGCACCGCCAGCGCGGCGACGACGAAGCACTGAAGCTCGGCGTCGACAGCTTCCGCGAAAGCCGCCGCCAGGCGCTGATCGAGGCGCGCCTGCGCGAGATGGACGTGCGTGACCGTGGCCTGCTGGGCGAAGAAGCCCAGCGCCGCGCCGCGCTCGACAACCACACCGAGCGCCTGGCCGAACTTGAACTGCAGCGCCGCCAGCAGGGCGGTGAACGAATCGAGGAACTGGAACGCGAGCAGGGCCGCGCCGAAGCCGAGCGCGACCGTCGCAAGGCCAAGCGCGAGCAGGCACGCCAGGCGGCGCAGCAGCTGGGGGCCGAACTGCCGGACGACGCCCATGGCTTCGCCGAACTGGTCGAGCGCGCACAGAACGAGCTGCAGGACCGCCAGCGTGCCTCCTCGGCACTGGACGATGCGATCAGTGATCGCCTCGGTGGCAAGCGCGATGACGAGCGCCGTTTCGGCGAGGTCCGTGCCGAACTCGAAGCGATGCAGCGTACACCGTCCAACATCCCGGCGCCGATGCAGAAGCTGCGCGCGCGCCTGGCCGAGGAAACCGGCATCGCCGAAGCGGCACTGCCCTTCGTTGGCGAACTGATCCAGGTCCGCTCGGAAGAGCAGGGCTGGCAGGGCGCCATCGAACGCGTGCTGGGTGGCTTCGCGCTGTCGCTGCTGGTCGATGACAAGCACTACAACGACGTCGCCGAGTGGGTGAATCGCACTCACCTGGGCATGCGCTTCACCTACTACCGCGTGCGCCGCAACGATGACGCGTTCGCGCGCGAGCCGTCGGCCAAGTCGCTGCTGCACAAGCTGGAGCTGCGCGAGCACGTGTTCGAAAGCTGGCTGCGGCGCGAGCTGGGCAAGCGCTTCGACTACGAATGCGTGGATGCCAAGCAGCTGCGCAACGTCGACCGCGGCATCACCCGCGAGGGTCAGGTCAAGCATCCCGGTGACCGTTTCGAGAAGGATGACCGCAGTGCGGTGGGCGACCGTCGCCGCTGGATCCTCGGCTTCAACAACCACGACAAGGTGGGCGCCTTCGAGCGCGAAGCACAGGAACTGGCCAAGCGCATCGCCAGCTGCGAGACCGACATCGCGCGCCTGCGCGGCCAGCGTGACCGCGACAACGAACGCCGCCTGGCCTGCCACGAGCTGGTCAGCATCAGCTGGAACGAGATCGACATCGCTGCCCCGCAGCAGCGCCTGAGCGATATCGAGGCCACCCTGCGCGACCTGCGCGAAGGCAACGCCGACCTCGCCAAGCTGGCCAAGCAGATCGACGCCGTGCGCGCCGACATCGAACAATCCCGCCGCACCTATGAAGACGTCCGCGTCGAGCGTGGCCAGCTGGTCAAGGAACGTGATCGCCTCGACCGCGCCCGCCAGCAGAGCCGTGCGCTGGTGCTGCCGAGCCTGGCCCAGGAGCAGGAAGCCGGGCTGGCCGAGCGCCTGCAGGAGCAGGGCCCGCTCAGCCTGGAAACGCTCGAAGCGCACATGCGCCAGGTCAGCAACGCGCTGAACGAGCAGCTGTCGTCCTCGCAGCAGGACCTCAACCGCATCGAGAACCAGCTGATCGGCTGCTTCCGTCGCTTCATCCAGCAGTGGCCGGAGGAATCGGGCGACTTCACCGTCTCGGTGGCCTCGGCCGAGGACTTCCTCGCCCGCCTCGAACGCCTGGAGCGCGACGGCCTGCCGCAGCACGAAGAGCGCTTCTTCGACCTGCTGCAGAACCAGAGCAAGAACAACCTGCTGGCCCTGCAGCGCCACAGTGCAGAGGCTCGCAAGTCGATCGGCCAGCGCCTGGACGAAGTGAACGCCAGCCTGGAGCAGGTGCCGTTCAACCGTGGCACGCTGCTGACCATCGAACTGAGCGACCGCCGCCTGCCGGAAGTCGGTGAGTTCCACCTGCAGCTGCGCGAGGTGCTGTCGCAGCAGCAGACCGAGCAGCGCGAGTTGGCCGAATCGCAGTTCACCGTGCTGCGCCAGCTGGTCAACCGCCTGGGTTCGCAGGAAGGCGAGGACAAGCGCTGGCGCGAGCTGGTGCTGGACGTGCGCATGCATGTGGAGTTCATCGGCGTCGAGCTGGATGCGGAAACGCGCCAGCAGGTCGAGATCTACCGCAGCGGCGCCGGCAAGTCCGGCGGCCAGCGCCAGAAGCTGGCCACCACCTGCCTGGCTGCAGCGCTGCGCTACCAGCTCGGCGGTGCCGACAGCCAGCTGCCCAGCTACGCCGCCGTCGTGCTCGACGAAGCCTTCGACAAGGCCGACAACGAGTTCACCGCACTGGCGATGAACATCTTCGACAACTTCGGCTTCCAGATGGTGGTCGCCACCCCGCTGAAGTCGGTGATGACGCTGGAACCGTTCATCGGCGGTGCCTGCTTCGTCGAAATCAGCGGCCGCCACGACTCCGGCGTGTTGCTGATCGAGTACGACGAAGAAGGCAAGCGCCTGAAGCTGCCCGAGCGCAGCCGCCAGCAGGCCAACGAACCGGAAGAAGCGGAGGCCTGATCGCCTCGGTCCAGCGACCTGTAGAGCCGAGCCATGCTCGGCTGCTCTTCGCGATCGGAAACCGTGTGCCAACCAAGGTTGGCACCAACCAGGTCATGACGCTCGTTCACGCGCCGCGGAACGTATCCCACGCCATCCGCGCGATCAGCACCACCACCAGTCCCACGAACAGCTTGCGGATGAACGGCGTACCGCCCTTCAGCGCCAGGCGCGTGCCCACCACCGAACCGATGATGTTGGCCGCCGCCATCGGCAGCGCGAACAGCCACAGGATGTTGCCGGTCGGCACGAAGAACGAGATCGCCGCCACATTGGTCGCCAGGTTCACCACCTTCGACGCGGCCGACGCACGCAGGAAATCCAGGCCGAAGAAGCGCACGAACAGGAAGATCAGGAAGCTGCCGGTGCCCGGCCCGAAGAAGCCGTCGTAGAAGCCGATTGCCGCACCGATCGCCAGCGCGATCACCAGTTCGCGGCGGCCGATCTCCTGCGGCCGGTGCAGCGCGCCGAAGTCCTTCTTCCACAACGTGTAGGCCAGCATCGCGATCAGCAGCACCAGCACCAGTGGTCGCACCGCGTCCTTGGGCAGCAGGCTCACCGCGGTGGCCCCGGCGAAGGAGAAGATGAAGGCGGTGCCGGCCGCGAACAGCACCGGCTTCCACGGGAAGCGCACGTTGCGCGCATAGCGCCAGGCAGCCGCACCGGTGCCGAACATCGAACTGAACTTGTTGGTACCAAACAGCATCGCCGGCGTCTGCTGCGGCAGCACCGTGAACAGGCCGGGCAGCTGCACCAGGCCACCGCCACCCACGGCAGCATCCACAAGACCGGCGATGAAGGCGATCACCACCAGCCACCACAACTCAGGGGGAACCAGTTCCAGCACGGCGATCATTCAAGGTGGGGGCGCGACAGCATACGCCTGTCCTGCTGCAACTGACCTGTGCCGCGCGTGGATCAATCCGTGCAACCCGGCGACAATGCCGGCATGAGCCGAAAACCCGCCGATCCCTGTCCCTGTGGCCTGCCTGCCGACTACGCCGCCTGCTGCGGCCGTTTCCACGCCGGTGAAGCCGCACCCGATGCCGAGCATCTGATGCGTTCGCGCTACAGCGCGTATGTGCGGGGCCTGGCCGACTACCTGCGCCAGACCTGGCACCCGGATACGCGTCCGGCCGAGCTGTCATTGGATGAAGCACCCGGCCAGCGCACGCATTGGCTGGGCCTGACCGTGCACGAGCACACCGTCACCGGCACCGGCAACGCCGAAGTCCGCTTCACCGCGCGCTACCGCATCGGCGGCGGCAGCGCGGTGAAGATGACCGAGCACAGCCGCTTCCAACGCATCGACGGCCGCTGGTACTACCTCGACGCGGTCTGAGCCCTACGCGCTTCGCGCAGCCAGCACGCGCTGGCCGCCGTGCGCGCGAACCTGGTTGCGGCCCCCATCCTTGGCCACATACAGGGCCTGGTCGGCGGCCTTGACCACGGCCATCGGCCGCGGATCCTCGCGGCTGTCGGCCAGCCCGATGCTCACCGTCACCTGCACCACCTGGCCGCTGCCGCCGCGTCCGCGCTGCTGGCGGCCGGCGTCGTCGTCACGGCTGCGGGTGCTGCGGTCACGCAGCTGCATGCGGGTGTCCTCGATGCTCTGCCGCAATACTTCCACGGCATCGACACAGGCCGCCGCCGGGCGGTCCAGGAACACCACCGCGAACTCTTCGCCGCCATAGCGGAACGCGCGGCCACCGTCGCCCACCCGCGCCAGCCGCGACGCCACCAGGCGCAGCACATCGTCGCCGGTGTCGTGGCCGTGGGTGTCGTTGAATGACTTGAAGTGGTCCACGTCCACCATCGCGACGCTGTAGGTACCACGTGCCCGCTGCAGGGTCTCGTTGAATGCACGTCGCCCCGGCAGGCCGGTCAACTCATCGCGGAAGGCCATGTGGAAGGACTCCTGCAGCATCGCGCCCAGCATCAACAGCAGAGCAGCACTGCTCAGCGCTGGCAGCAGCACCGGCTGCAGGAAGATCCGCGGCAGCATCCACCACAGGCACAGCAGGGCCAGCAGCATCGCCGTGTGCAGTGGCCGCGGATGCCGCCACGCCTGCCAGCCCAATGCTGCGGTTGCCAGCAGGAACAGCAGCGCCGGCAGCTGCGCCAGCGCGTTCCAGTCGGCGGGAATCCAGCCCCAGTGACGGTTCGACAGCAGATCGTGCATGCCCTGCGGCTGCTGTGCCGCCAGCAGCAGGAAGACCACCAGCGCCGCGCCGCAGACCACGCTGCGCAGCAGCAGGTCCTGGCGTCGGCGTCCGCGTTCCGGCCACAGCGCCAGTCCGGCGAACAGCAGTGGCACCCACGCCGAGATCGCGTGGAAGCGCAGTGGGGTCAGGGCGTCGACATGGCCACTGTGCAGGTAGCCACCGACGTCCCGATGCAGCAGGGCGAACACCACTGCCACCACCAGCAGCAGGCACAGCGTGCGCATCTGGTGGTAAAGCAGCGCCAGGCCCGCGCCGAGGCAGGCCAGCAGCCAGGGCAGGATGCGCTGGCCGGGGCTGGCCACATCCTCGGTGCCCAGCGCCATCCACAGCACCCCGACGACCAGCACGGCGGGCAGCACGAACAGGTAATGCGCAGGCTGGCGGAGCGGATGCAGGGGCACGCAGTAAGTCCAGTGCGGTGACGATGCGGCCGCAACATTGCCGTTAGCGGCGTCCCCACGCGCTTCTTGAATGCGCGCGCCCGCTGTCATGTGAACGTGGTGGTGCGGTGCCATGACGTCGCACTCACCGTCCTGCGTCGATGCTGCCCGCATGGACAGCGTACCCGCCGCCGTCGCTGCCCCGCAGCGCGATCTCGCCCGCCGCTTTGCACAGGTGCGGGCGCGAAGCCTGCAGCTGGCCGCGCCGCTCAGTGCCGAGGACGCCATGCTGCAGAGCATGGCCGACGCCAGTCCCAGCAAATGGCACCTGGCCCATACCACCTGGTTCTTCGAACGCTTCGTGCTGGCCGGCTTCAGCACCACGCCGGCGCATGACCCGGCCTGGGACTACCTGTTCAACAGTTACTACAAGAGCATCGGCCCGGCGCATGCGCGGCCGCAGCGCGGGCTGCTGTCACGGCCCTCGCTGCAGCAGGTGCTCGACTACCGGCAGCAGGTCGACATGCAGGTGCAGTCACGGCTGGCGGCGGGTGACCTTGATGAGCAGGCGCTTCACCACCTGCAGCTGGGACTGCAGCATGAACAACAGCACCAGGAACTGTTGCTGACCGACATCAAGCATGCGTTCTGGTGCAATCCACTGCAGCCACCGTATCGCGAGGACCTGCGGCCCGTCGCCAGCACGGCGACGACGCAGGGCTGGATCGAATCGCCCGAAAGAATCGTCACCGTCGGTGCCGCGGCATGGCCAAGGCACGCCGCCTTCGCCTACGACAACGAATCGCCGCCGCACCGTATGCTTCTGTCTGCGCATGCGCTGGCCGAACGCCCCGTCAGCAATGCCGAGTACCGCACCTTCATTGAGGCAGGGGGGTACCGCGAACCGCGCTGGTGGCTCAGCGAAGGCTGGGCGCTGCGTGAAGCCGAAGGCTGGCAGCACCCCCTGTACTGGGATGATGCCCTGCAGCGCGAGTACACCCTGGGGGGTTGGCGTGAGCTGGATCCGCATGCGCCGGTCTGCCATCTCAGCTACTACGAGGCCGATGCCTGCGCCCGCTGGGCCGGTGCGCGCCTGCCCAGCGAGTTCGAGTGGGAAGCGGCCGCCGCGTCGCAACCCCTGCGCGGCCACTTTGCCGATGACGATCACCTGCACCCGCAGGCCGGGCAGGGCAGTGGGCTGCGGCAGCTTTTCGGTGATGTCTGGGAATGGACCGCCAGCGCCTATGGCGCCTACCCGGGCTTCCGCCCTTTTGACGGCAGCCTCGGCGAATACAACGGCAAGTTCATGTGTGGCCAGTGGGTGCTGCGCGGCGGCAGCTGTGCCACGCCCCGCGACCACGTGCGCGCCAGCTACCGCAATTTCTTCATGCCGCCGGCGCGCTGGCAGTTCTCCGGGCTGCGCCTGGCCAGGGACCTCACATGAGCACGGTGCATGACGCGCTGCAGGCGCTGACCGACCTGACCCCCAGCCGCCAGCAGATCCTGGCCGATGCGGTGGCCGGCCTGTCACGCGCATCGCGGCAGCTGCCCTCCAAGTACTTCTACGATGCCCGCGGCTCGCGTCTGTTCGAACAGATCACCCAGACCTGCGAGTACTACCCCACGCGCACCGAGCTGGCGCTGCTGGCCCGGGTGCTGCCCGATATCGCGCGCGTGGTCGGCCCGCGCCTGCATGTAGTGGAGCTGGGCAGCGGTAGTGGCCGCAAGACCGCGCTGCTGCTGGCCGCACTGCAGGATCCGGTGGCCTATACGCCGATCGAGATCTCGCGAGCCGCACTGCTGTCCAGCATCGACCATCTGGCACCCGCGCTGCCCGAGGTCGAGATGCTGCCGGTCTGCGCCGACTTCACCCGCGCCGTCGCCGTGCCCACGCCCGAGCGCGCGCCGGCCCGTCGCCTGCTGTTCTTCCCCGGTTCCACACTGGGCAATTTCGCCGACGAGGATGCCGTCGCGCTGCTGCGGGCGATGCGCCAGACCATGGGCCGCGACGGCCTGGCCCTGGTCGGCATCGACCTGCACAAGGACCCGTCGCTGATCGAGGCGGCCTACAACGATGCGCAGGGTGTCACCGCAGCATTCACCCTCAACCTGCTGGCCCGCCTCAATCGCGAGATCGGCAGCGATTTCGATCTCGACGGATTCCGCCACCGCGCCCGTTACAGCACCGCGCGGCTGCGCATCGAAACCGACCTGGTCAGCCAGTGGGCGCAGGACGTCCACCTGGATGGCCACACCTTCCACTTTGCTGCCGGTGAGCCCATCCGCGTCGAGTACAGCCACAAGTACACCGATGACAGCTTCGACGCGCTGTTGCAGCAGGCGGGCCTGCAGGTCGCGCAGCGCTGGGATGCCGAAAGCCCCGCCTATGGCCTGCGCCTGCTGCGCGCTGCCTAGGGTGGGCGGCCAGCCGGTGCCCCTTCAGGTTCGGCCGCAGCGCTGCCCCTAAGATGGCCGTGCAACGGCAACACGGAGGACGCCATGCCCATTCTGACCACGCTCGGCCTGGCGGCCGCCCTCGCGTCGACACCGACGCTGCCTGCGACCCCCGCCGCCACTATCGATCCGGCATTCAACCGCTGCCTGGCGGGGCTGCAGGCCACCGTCGCGACCCAGGGCATCAGCGCTGATCGATTCAACGGAATCACCGCCGGACTCACGCCGGACCCGAGCGTGCTCGGGCTGCTGGACGCACAACCGGAATTCACCACGCCGATCTGGGATTACCTGGCCGCGCTGGTCGACCGCCAGCGCGTCGATGATGGCCGCACCCTGCTGCAGCAACATCGCGATCTGCTCGATCGCGTCTCTGCACAGTACGGCGTCGATCCGGCCACCATCGTCGCGGTCTGGGGGGTGGAGAGCGACTATGGCCGCGTCTTCGGCAAGCGCCCGCTGCTGCAGTCGCTGGCCACGCTGTCCTGTGCCGGCCGCCGCCAGGCGTTCTTCCGCGGCGAACTGCTGGCGCTGCTCAAGCTGATCGACCGCGGTGACCTGCAGGCCCAGGGGCTCACCGGTTCCTGGGCCGGCGCCTTCGGGCATACGCAGTTCATGCCCAGCACTTACGCACGTATCGCAGTCGATGGTGATGGCGATGGTCGTCGCGATCTGGTCGGCAGCATTCCTGACGCGTTGGCCTCCACCGCCAACTATCTGAAGCGTGCCGGTTGGCGCAGTGGCGAACCGTGGGGCATGGAGGTCCGTGTTCCCGCCGGCTTCAACGCCAGCCAGGCGGGTCGCACCCAGCGTCGAGCCCTTGCCGATTGGCGAGCGCAGGGCGTGACCGCGCTCGATGGCAGCGTGCTGGCCCCGGCCAACCTGCCGGCCGACGCGCGCGCGGCCCTGCTGCTGCCGGCCGGCATCAAGGGCCCGGCACTGCTGGTGTTCCGCAACTACGACGCGATCTACAGCTACAACGCTGCCGAAAGCTATGCACTGGCCATTGCCACCCTGGCCGACCAGCTGCGTGGCGGCACCGGCCTGGCCACCGCCTGGCCGACCGATGATCCCGGCATCGGCCGCGATGAACGCCGCCAGCTGCAGACCCTGCTGCTGGCCCGAGGCCACGACATCGGCAGCGCCGACGGCATGATCGGCACCGCCACCCGTCGCGCGATCCAGGCCGAGCAGCAGCGCCTGGGGTGGGCCAATGCGGATGGGCGCGCCGGCCAGCGCATCCTGCGCGCATTGCAGCAGGAGGCAGCAGCAGGGGCGCCTGCCTCCCGCTAGACCTTGCCGATCGCAGGCTGGCCGCGACATCATCGCCGCGGTCATCAAGGAGCGTCATCGCATGCAGTCGAACCCGCACATCAGCACCGGCCTGTACCACGGGCTCGAGGCCTGGCAGGTACGCGCCCCCAGCGCCACCGCGGTCATCAGTGTGTTCGGTGGACAGCTGTTGTCATTCATTCCGGAAGGGCAGCCGGACCTGCTGTGGCTGTCGCCGAAACGGGCCGGGCTGCCCACGCCAATCCGGGGCGGGGTTCCGGTGTGCTGGCCTTGGTTCGGTCGCCAGGGCCAGCGTGATGACGTGCCGGCACACGGCCTGGTGCGTACCGCGCGCTGGGAGCTGCTGCAGGCCCGCCGGGACGATGATGGTGAGCTGGAGCTGCAGCTGGCGCCCCTGTCGATTGCCGAATGTGGCCTGCGCCTGCAGATGCAGCTGCGCATCGGTCGCCAGCTGCGCCAGCAGTTGACCACCGAGAACACCGGCCCGACTCCGGTGACCTTCACCCAGGCCCTGCACAGCTACTTCCGGGTCGGCGATGCCCGTCGTGTCGAGGTCGATGGCCTCGATGGCCTGCACTATCTGGACAAGTACGACGATTACACGCAGCTGCGCGAGCAGCAGGGGCCCTGGTCGCTGCGTGACCCGCGCGATCCGGGTCGAAGCGACCGCATCTATACCGGTGCCGGCGGCCACTACGTGCTGCGCGATCCCGTCCTGCAGCGGCGGATCGAGATCCGCAGCGAAGGCAGCCAGACCCTGGTGGCGTGGAATCCGGGCGCGGAGGCGGCGGCGAAGATGGCCGATGTCGGCGACGGTTGGCACGACTACGTGTGCCTGGAAGTGGCCAATGCCGGGCCAGAGCAGATTACCCTTGCGCCCGGCGCGCGCCACCAGCTGGTGCAGGTGCTGACCAGTGAACCGCTGCAGGCCGTGGCGGGATGTTCAGAGTAGCGATGGGATCGACAGGAATGGATGGCATGCAGGACGCACAGTGGTGGTACGCCAACAGCAAGCAGAGCGAAGGGCCGGTGGACCTGGCCGGGCTGCGCCGCCTGCAGCAGGACGGCACCGTAACCGCCCGCACACTGATGTGGCGGGAAGGAATGGCATCGTGGCGGCCGCTGGCCGAGCTGGATCCTTCGGTGACGCCGATGGATCCGACCCCGCCGCTGGTTGAACCGGTGCAGGCCGTCAGCGGCGGTGACGCACCGACCGCTGATCCGTCCGACCCCTATCGTGCGCCGGCTGCTTCGCCGGTGGCAGCGGCCGCGCCGCAGCTGGAAGGCGACATCGCCTTGTACGCCGCCGTTGTCGGCGGCAACTTCCCGATCTATCGTCAGCGCTGGCGGCTCGACCAGGGTGTTGCCGAGGGCAACGGTACCTGGCACTGGCCGGCGTTCCTGATCGGCGTGATCTGGATGGTGTACCGCAGGATGTACCGGCTGGCGGCGATCTGGGCCGGCATGCTGGTGTTCTTCAGCATCGCCGAGGCGTTGCTGGGGGTGCCGGAAGGCGCTTCGATGATCATCACCCTTGTGATCAACATCACCGCCGCAGTGTATGCCAATCGCTGGTACCTGGCGCATTGCCAGCGCGAGATCGCCCGTGCCCGTGCATTGGCGGGTGACGATGAGGCGCATCTGCACAGCGAGCTGGCCAGGCGGGGTGACACCAATGCACTGGCAGCGGCGGTGGTGGCCATCGCCGTCGTTGCGGTGATGCTGGTGGGGCAGGCGATGGCAGGCTGAGGCAGGGGCCGCTCCAGATTCGCCCGCAGCTGCCGCTATCGCAGGTTCATAACAGGCAAGGAGTCGCCGACATGGCTCATCTGGAAACCCCGGCGGATGACAATCCCTATCTCGCGCCCGCCGCAGAGGTGGACGACGCGCCTGCTTCGTCCGACGCGGACTACCTGAACCTCCTCGTGGGCCCCCACGCGGCGCTTTACCGCCAGCGCTGGCGCCTGGACAGCCCGGTGCCGAAGCCGCCGCGGCCGTGGCACTGGCCCGCCTTCCTGGTGCCGACGTACTGGCTGCTGCACCGGAAGATGTACCTGGCGGCCATCCTCTTCGAACTGGTCCTGTTCGGCATCGCGCTGCTGACC
>NZ_CP021768.1:4450000-4452500 GCF_002192255.1 Stenotrophomonas sp. WZN-1 | reverse complement strand
ATCGCGACTTACCAAACCATTGCAAACTCCGAATACCGAGACGGACTGTATGGGAGACACACGGCGGGTGCTAACGTCCGTCGTGAAAAGGGAAACAACCCAGACCCACAGCTAAGGTCCCAAATTCACTGCTAAGTGGAAAACCATGTGGAAAGGCACAGACAGCCAGGAGGTTGGCTTAGAAGCAGCCACCCTTTAAAGAAAGCGTAATAGCTCACTGGTCGAGTCGGTCTGCGGGGAAGATTTAACGGGGCTAAGCAGTGAACCGAAGCTTGGGGTGCATAACTTTGTTATGCGCGGTAGAGGAGCGTTCCGTAAGCCGTTGAAGGTGGATTGAGAAGTCTGCTGGAGGTATCGGAAGTGCGAATGCTGACATGAGTAACGATAATGCGGGTGAAAAACCCGCACGCCGAAAGCCCAAGGTTTCCTTGCGCAACGTTAATCGGCGCAGGGTGAGTCGGCCCCTAAGGCGAGGACGAAAGTCGTAGTCGATGGGAAGCAGGTTAATATTCCTGCACCTCGCGTAAGTGCGATGGAGGGACGGAGAAGGTTAGGTGTACCAGGCGTTGGTTGTCCTGGGGAAAGGCGGTAGGTTTGGATCTTTGGCAAATCCGGGATCCTTTAAGACCGAGCACCGAGACGAGCCTTTATGGCGAAGTCACTGATACCACGCTTCCAGGAAAAGCTCCTAAGCTTCAGCTTACGCAGACCGTACCGTAAACCGACACAGGTGGGTAGGATGAGAATTCTCAGGCGCTTGAGAGAACTCGGGTGAAGGAACTAGGCAACATGGCACCGTAACTTCGGGAGAAGGTGCACCCTTTTTGGTGGCTCGTGCGAGCTATAGCTGAAGAGGGTCGCAGTAACCAGGCCGCTGCGACTGTTTATCAAAAACACAGCACTCTGCAAACACGAAAGTGGACGTATAGGGTGTGACGCCTGCCCGGTGCTGGAAGGTTAATTGATGGGGTCAGCCGCAAGGCGAAGCTCTTGATCGAAGCCCCAGTAAACGGCGGCCGTAACTATAACGGTCCTAAGGTAGCGAAATTCCTTGTCGGGTAAGTTCCGACCTGCACGAATGGCGTAACGACAGCGGCGCTGTCTCCACCCGAGACTCAGTGAAATTGAAATCGCTGTGAAGATGCAGCGTTCCCGTGGCAAGACGGAAAGACCCCGTGAACCTTTACTATAGCTTTACACTGAACGTTGAGTTCGTCTGTGTAGGATAGGTGGGAGGCTATGAAACTGTGGCGCTAGCTGCAGCGGAGCCATCCTTGAAATACCACCCTGTCGTGCTTGACGTTCTAACCTGGGCCCATTATCTGGGTCGGGGACCGTGTATGGTGGGTAGTTTGACTGGGGCGGTCTCCTCCTAAAGAGTAACGGAGGAGCTCGAAGGTACGCTCAGCGCGGTCGGACATCGCGCACTGTGTGCAAAGGCATAAGCGTGCTTGACTGCAAGATCGACGGATCAAGCAGGTAGGAAACTAGGACTTAGTGATCCGGTGGTTCTGTATGGAAGGGCCATCGCTCAACGGATAAAAGGTACTCCGGGGATAACAGGCTGATACCGCCCAAGAGTTCATATCGACGGCGGTGTTTGGCACCTCGATGTCGGCTCATCACATCCTGGGGCTGTAGTCGGTCCCAAGGGTATGGCTGTTCGCCATTTAAAGTGGTACGCGAGCTGGGTTCAGAACGTCGTGAGACAGTTCGGTCCCTATCTGCCATGGGCGTTGGAGATTTGAGAGGGGCTGCTCCTAGTACGAGAGGACCGGAGTGGACGAACCTCTGGTGTTCCGGTTGTCACGCCAGTGGCATTGCCGGGTAGCTATGTTCGGAAGCGATAACCGCTGAAAGCATCTAAGCGGGAAGCGCGCCTCAAGATGAGATCTCCCGGGGCACAAGCCCCCTGAAGGAACCATGTAGACTACGTGGTTGATAGGTCAGGTGTGTAAGTACAGCAATGTATTGAGCTAACTGATACTAATGATCCGTGCGGCTTGACCATATAACCTCAAGTTGCCTTGGCTTTACGACAACGTCGTAAGAGCATCCAAGTGCACGCTACGTCACAAGAACTATGCGAGGCTGGCGCCTTGTCCCTCCGGGACGAGTGCGACTCTCCAAAAGCCTCCCTGGTGAAATTAGCGCTGTGGAACCACCCGATCCCATCCCGAACTCGGAAGTGAAACGCAGCTGCGCCGATGGTAGTGTGGCTCAAGCCATGCGAGAGTAGGTCATCGCCAGGGTTTACACCCAAAACCCCGCTGCTTGCGCAGCGGGGTTTTCCTTTTTTTGCAGGCACCTGGTTTCGACCTGGACTTGCGGCAACAACTTCACGAAGAGCTTCAAGTTCCTCAAACAAGTTGTTGACAAAGCTGAAAGGCCTGCCATAATAGGCGGCTCGCAACGACGAAAGACCCTCGGGTCCAACGACGAAGCAGCATCGGCAACAACGTCCACTCCGGTGAGGCGGCCTTGAAAAAAGGTGTTGACG
>NZ_CP021768.1:4290000-4447500 GCF_002192255.1 Stenotrophomonas sp. WZN-1 | reverse complement strand
ACCAGAGGAAAAGAAATCAACCGAGATTCCGTAAGTAGCGACGAGCGAACGCGGACTAGCCCTTAAGCTGATTTGGTTCTAGGAAAATGCTCTGGAAAGAGCAGCCATAGAAGGTGATAGCCCTGTATCTGAAAGGGCCATTTCAGTGAAGACGAGTAGGGCGGGGCACGTGAAACCCTGTCTGAACATGGGGGGACCATCCTCCAAGGCTAAATACTACTGACCGACCGATAGTGAACCAGTACCGTGAGGGAAAGGCGAAAAGAACCCCGGAGAGGGGAGTGAAATAGAACCTGAAACCGTGTGCGTACAAGCAGTAGGAGCTCCGCAAGGAGTGACTGCGTACCTTTTGTATAATGGGTCAGCGACTTACTGTTCGTGGCAAGCTTAACCGTATAGGGGAGGCGAAGGGAAACCGAGTCTGATAAGGGCGCATAGTCGCGGGCAGTAGACCCGAAACCGGGTGATCTAGTCATGCCCAGGGTGAAGGTGCGGTAACACGCACTGGAGGCCCGAACCCACTCCCGTTGCAAAGGTAGGGGATGAGGTGTGATTAGGAGTGAAAAGCTAATCGAACCCGGAGATAGCTGGTTCTCCTCGAAAGCTATTTAGGTAGCGCCTCATATGTATCCTCTCGGGGGTAGAGCACTGTTATGGCTAGGGGGTCATCGCGACTTACCAAACCATTGCAAACTCCGAATACCGAGACGGACTGTATGGGAGACACACGGCGGGTGCTAACGTCCGTCGTGAAAAGGGAAACAACCCAGACCCACAGCTAAGGTCCCAAATTCACTGCTAAGTGGAAAACCATGTGGAAAGGCACAGACAGCCAGGAGGTTGGCTTAGAAGCAGCCACCCTTTAAAGAAAGCGTAATAGCTCACTGGTCGAGTCGGTCTGCGGGGAAGATTTAACGGGGCTAAGCAGTGAACCGAAGCTTGGGGTGCATAACTTTGTTATGCGCGGTAGAGGAGCGTTCCGTAAGCCGTTGAAGGTGGATTGAGAAGTCTGCTGGAGGTATCGGAAGTGCGAATGCTGACATGAGTAACGATAATGCGGGTGAAAAACCCGCACGCCGAAAGCCCAAGGTTTCCTTGCGCAACGTTAATCGGCGCAGGGTGAGTCGGCCCCTAAGGCGAGGACGAAAGTCGTAGTCGATGGGAAGCAGGTTAATATTCCTGCACCTCGCGTAAGTGCGATGGAGGGACGGAGAAGGTTAGGTGTACCAGGCGTTGGTTGTCCTGGGGAAAGGCGGTAGGTTTGGATCTTTGGCAAATCCGGGATCCTTTAAGACCGAGCACCGAGACGAGCCTTTATGGCGAAGTCACTGATACCACGCTTCCAGGAAAAGCTCCTAAGCTTCAGCTTACGCAGACCGTACCGTAAACCGACACAGGTGGGTAGGATGAGAATTCTCAGGCGCTTGAGAGAACTCGGGTGAAGGAACTAGGCAACATGGCACCGTAACTTCGGGAGAAGGTGCACCCTTTTTGGTGGCTCGTGCGAGCTATAGCTGAAGAGGGTCGCAGTAACCAGGCCGCTGCGACTGTTTATCAAAAACACAGCACTCTGCAAACACGAAAGTGGACGTATAGGGTGTGACGCCTGCCCGGTGCTGGAAGGTTAATTGATGGGGTCAGCCGCAAGGCGAAGCTCTTGATCGAAGCCCCAGTAAACGGCGGCCGTAACTATAACGGTCCTAAGGTAGCGAAATTCCTTGTCGGGTAAGTTCCGACCTGCACGAATGGCGTAACGACAGCGGCGCTGTCTCCACCCGAGACTCAGTGAAATTGAAATCGCTGTGAAGATGCAGCGTTCCCGTGGCAAGACGGAAAGACCCCGTGAACCTTTACTATAGCTTTACACTGAACGTTGAGTTCGTCTGTGTAGGATAGGTGGGAGGCTATGAAACTGTGGCGCTAGCTGCAGCGGAGCCATCCTTGAAATACCACCCTGTCGTGCTTGACGTTCTAACCTGGGCCCATTATCTGGGTCGGGGACCGTGTATGGTGGGTAGTTTGACTGGGGCGGTCTCCTCCTAAAGAGTAACGGAGGAGCTCGAAGGTACGCTCAGCGCGGTCGGACATCGCGCACTGTGTGCAAAGGCATAAGCGTGCTTGACTGCAAGATCGACGGATCAAGCAGGTAGGAAACTAGGACTTAGTGATCCGGTGGTTCTGTATGGAAGGGCCATCGCTCAACGGATAAAAGGTACTCCGGGGATAACAGGCTGATACCGCCCAAGAGTTCATATCGACGGCGGTGTTTGGCACCTCGATGTCGGCTCATCACATCCTGGGGCTGTAGTCGGTCCCAAGGGTATGGCTGTTCGCCATTTAAAGTGGTACGCGAGCTGGGTTCAGAACGTCGTGAGACAGTTCGGTCCCTATCTGCCATGGGCGTTGGAGATTTGAGAGGGGCTGCTCCTAGTACGAGAGGACCGGAGTGGACGAACCTCTGGTGTTCCGGTTGTCACGCCAGTGGCATTGCCGGGTAGCTATGTTCGGAAGCGATAACCGCTGAAAGCATCTAAGCGGGAAGCGCGCCTCAAGATGAGATCTCCCGGGGCACAAGCCCCCTGAAGGAACCATGTAGACTACGTGGTTGATAGGTCAGGTGTGTAAGTACAGCAATGTATTGAGCTAACTGATACTAATGATCCGTGCGGCTTGACCATATAACCTCAAGTTGCCTTGGCTTTACGACAGCGTCGTAAGAGCATCCAAGTGCACGCTACGTCACAAGAACTATGCGAGGCTGGCGCCTTGTCCCCCGGGACGAGTGCGACTCTCCAAAAGCCTCCCTGGTGAAATTAGCGCTGTGGAACCACCCGATCCCATCCCGAACTCGGAAGTGAAACGCAGCTGCGCCGATGGTAGTGTGGCTCAAGCCATGCGAGAGTAGGTCATCGCCAGGGTTTACACCCAAAACCCCGCTGCTCACGCAGCGGGGTTTTTCTTTGTACGCAGAAAATGCGGGTGATGCCGGCCGCTGGCCGGCACCCCCGTGGCTGCACACCAGCCGGTAGATCCACGCCATGCGTGGATATTCTCCGCGGGCAGCCACAGCGCCAACCTAAGGTTGGCGTCTACCGAGGGCATGCGGACCCACAGTAGATCCACGCCATGCGTGGATGGGCTGTCCCTGCGAAGAGCGGTGCCAACCCCGGCAGCGGGCCCAGACAGTGCACGCCGCTGTGGTTGCCGGCCAGCGACCGGCACTGCCGGTAGATCCACGCCGTGCATGGATGCGGCGCCAACCAGGGTTGGCCGCTACCCACGGCAGACGCGGAAGTGGTCTTTTCCTGACCCATCACACAAAAGAAGGCAAAAAAACGGCGCCCTGCGGGCGCCGTCATGGTCAGGATCGAATTGCAGGCCCGGATCAGGCGGCCTGCGAGACCTCGTGCAATTCCTGCTGTCGGAACACCGATACCGCCTCAGTAAGCGTACCCGCCTGCGACTGCAATTCGCGTGCGGCAGCAGTCGCTTCCTCCACCAGCGCGGCATTCTGCTGCGTGGCCTGGTCCATCTGCACCACGGTCTGGTTGATCTGCTCGATGCCGACCGACTGCTCCTGCGAGGCCGCCGAGATCTCGTGCATCAGGTGGCTGACATTCTCCACGCCCCCGACAATTCCCTGCATCCGCTGGCCCGCGTCGGCCACCAGCTGGGCGCCTTCGCCCACCTGGCGACCGGCCTCATCGATCAGCTTCTTGATTTCCTGTGCGGCGGCGGCCGAACGCTGCGCCAGCACGCGCACCTCGCTGGCCACCACGGCGAAGCCACGGCCCTGCTCGCCGGCACGCGCGGCTTCCACTGCCGCGTTCAATGCCAGGATATTGGTCTGGAAGGCGATGCCATCGATCACGCCGGTGATATCGCCGATGCGCTTCGATGCACCTTCAATCGCCTGCATGGTATCGACCACGCGCTGCATGGCGATGTTGCCGTCACTGGCGGCGGCCTGCGTGGTGACCGCCAGCTGGCTTGCCTCGCGTGCATGGGCAGCGTTCTGGCGCACGGTGGCGGTCAGTTCTTCCATCGAGGCGGCGGTTTCCTGCAGGTGCGCCGCCTGGCGCTCGCTGCGCTCGGACAGCGCGCCATTTTCCGCAGCGATCTCGCTCGCAGCGGTGCTGATCGAGGATGCGCACTGCTGGATGCGGCCGACCATGCGCGCCAGCTGGCCGGCGGTGGCGTTGGCATCGCGCTGGATCGCGGCGAAGGCGCCGTGATACTCGCCGTGCATGCGTCGATCGAGATCGCCGCTGGCCAGCGCCGAGAGCATCTCCCGCACTTCGTCGACGGTACTGCCCAACGTATCCAGCAGCTGGTTGATGCCACCGGTCAGCCCATCGAGGAAGCTGGCGCCTTCGGTTGCCTGCAGGCGCTGGTCGAGATCGCCGGCGGCGGCGGCCGCGACGATGCCGGCGACGGCGTTCTCCAGCGCGAGCTCATGGGTTCGGTCATGCCACTCCACGGCGAAGCCCAGGCGCAGGCCCTGCGCGTCGAAGACCGGAGTAACCACCTGGGCGAAGTGCACCGGGCCGATCTGGACCTTGCCGTTGTGGGTGACCTGCAGGCCATTGAGGATGGCGCGGATGCGGTCCGGGTTGGCGTGGAAGCGATGGATGCTGCTGCCCACCAGGCGCTCGGCATCGAAATCGGGGAAGGCCTGGCGCAGCGTCGCCTGCTGGTTGCGCAGCAGGGCCACCACCGAGCGGTTCACGTAGCGGATCACGTGGTCGTTGTCGGCGATCATCATCGCCGTGCGCGAGGCATCGAGGGCCTGGCGGATCTGCGCGTTCTCGGCATGCGCCTCTCCCTCGCGCCCACGCTGGGCCTGTACATGGCGTGCGGTGTCGGCCAGCGCATGGGCCAGCGAACCCGGTGCGTAGGCGGTGGTGTCGGCATGTGTACCCAGATCGGCACCGGTGGCGATATCGCGCGCCAGTGCGGCCAGCCGGCGGGGGCCGTGGCCGAGTGCTTCGGTCTGCTGGCGGAGCCGCAGTGCGACCTGGCCAAGGAACAGGGTCAGGCCGGCGAGCATCGCGGCCTGCAACAGTGTCGGCCCCACCGCGGCACCCGCCTGCAGCGGTGCCAGCAGTGCGAGCGTGCCGATGCTGCCGGCCAGCCACACCGGCAGACGATCGCGATGGCCCAGCAGCACGCCCAGCAGCAGGGCGATCGGCAATGCCGGCGACAGGCCGGCGATCGCGCACAACAGGGCCAGCTGAAGCGACATCAGGATCGCCAGGCCGTTGCGCGCGATGCCGCGGCCTGCCAGCGGACCGGCCAGCCACAAGGCGGGTAGCACCGCGCCCGCGGCCAACGCGCCGGCCACAGCGTGCGGACCGCGCAGGGCCAGCACCAGGCCCGTCACGGCCAGCACCGCGCTGGCGATCAGCAGGCGCCGGTCGGCGCCGCGGGCGAGCTGCTGCAGGTGCGGCAGGCGGGCGGTATCGGGGGGACGGGCGGATGCAATGGACATCGGAGACTCCTGGATCAGCAGACGACAACGAGCACGCCGCAGCGCACGCAGCGGGGCGTGACCAGGGCGGGTGCCGGGAATTCGAGGGATGCGGCGCGATCAGCGACGCGGAGACGGGACACCGTGGCCACATCCTGTGGGTGACGGTGCAGCAGAGCGGGCATGCGGACTTCCTTGCAGAACCAGACACATGCCGCAGGACCGACCGGGCCCGCGTGCAGCGGGCGCAGGGGCCCGCAACTGATGTATCGGCCGCAAACGCGCGGAGTGAAGCGCGCGGACGCCTGCGCTCAGCCGGCGTTGTCGTTGCTGAAGAAGTGCAGGATCACGCCTGCGATCTGTTTCGGGTCTTCCATATGCAGGTGGTGGTTGCCGGGAAACATTGCCAGCCGCCCATCACGCAGGTGCCGCAGGCGATCACTGCGCATCGGCTCGGGATAGTAGGACTGCGCCGGCGTGGCATAGATCACCTGTGTCGGGCAGGCGATGGCCTGCAGCAGGTTGTCGATCTGGCCTTCACTGAGGCGGATCGCGGTGGGCAGCATCAGGCGCGGATCACTGCACCAGCGATAGCCGCCTTCGACCGGCTCCACGCCGCGCTCGACCAGCAGCCGTGCGCACGGTTCGCTGAGCTGGTTGGTCATCATCCGTGCGCGGATCGGCGCGGCCAGGTCGGGGAACACGCGCAGCTGCTTGCGCGCCAACGCACGGGTGGCGTTCACATGCTCGCGCAGGCGATGGGCGGTTTCTTCCTCGGGGCCGCGCAGGCCGCCGAGGGCTTCGATCGCCACCAGGCGCTCGATGCGATCGCTGACCGAAGCGGTGAGGCTGGCGATGCCGGCGCCCATCGAATGGCCGAGCAGGCTGAAGCGGTCCCAGCCCAGCGCGTCGGCCACATCGAGCACGTGGCAGATCGCGGCCGCCGTGGTATAGCTGGCACCGGTCGGCAGATGCGCGCTGTGGCCATGGCCTGGCAGGTCGATCGCCACCAGCTGCAGCGACGACAGGTGCGGGGCCAGCGGCACGAAGCTGGCGGCATTGTCGAGCCAGCCATGCAGGGCCAGCACGCGCGGGCCTTCGCTGCTGTTGCGCAGGCCGGCGACGCGGGTGCCGCCGACCTCGAGTTCAAAGGGCTGCAGATTCATGCCAGCGAGGCCACGGCCAGTCGCGCCAGGGTGCGCGCGTGTTCCGGTTCGGCATTGAGGCAGGGGATGTAGCGCATCGTCGCGCCGCGTTCGGCCAGCGTTTCGGTGAAGCCCATCGCGACTTCTTCCAGCGTTTCCAGGCAATCGGTGGCGAAGCCGGGGCAGACCACGTCGATCTGCTTCACGCCGGATTCGGCCAGGGCCCACAGGCTCGGCTCAGCGTACGGCTGCAGCCAGCGCTCGCGGCCGAAGCGCGACTGGTAACCCATCTGCCAGTCGTCCTTGCCCAGGCCCAGCGCGTTGGCGATGGCCTGCGCGCTGGCTTCGCAGCGCTGCGGGTATGGATCACCCGCGTCGGCCAGGCGCTGTGGGATGCCGTGGAAGGAGAACATCAGGGTCTGGCCGCGACCGTGCTGCTCCCAGTAGCGCCGGATCGAGCCGGCAACCGCTTCGACCCAGCCCGGGTCGATCGAGTAGTCGCGCACCAGGCTGACGGTCACGCCCGGGTTGCGGCGCTGCCAGGCGTCGACGCGGTCTTCGACCGAGGCGGTGGTGGTGGTCGAGTACTGCGGGTACAGCGGCAGCACGACGATGCGACGTGCACCTTCGGCGGCGAGGCGGTCGAGCTCGCGGGTCAGCGCGGGTTCGCCGTAGCGCATCGCGTGGCGAACCTTCAGGGTTGGCAGCAGGGCCTGCATCGCCTGCGCCAGCTGCCGGGTATGGACCATCAGCGGTGAGCCGTCCGGCAGCCAGACCTGGGCGTACTTGGCTGCCGAACGACTGCTGCGCAGCGGCAGGATCAGCCCGCGCAGCAGCGGCTGCCACAGCAGCGCCGGAATCGAGACCACGCGGGGGTCGGACAGGAATTCGGCCAGGTAACGGCGTACGGCGGGGGCCGTCGGCGTCTCGGGCGTGCCTAGGTTGACCGCCAGCACGGCGGTATCGGGTGCGTCGAGCATGGTGCGTATTGTCGCCGATCCGGTGCCGCGCCGGGATGCAGGGTTTGGATTGCGGGCATAGCGCGCATCAATGTGAGCAGGCAACGCTCATTGGCGATTCATGACAACACTACTAATTTCAGTCACTTGCTATATCTTCCTATGGACTGACTTCTGGAGCCTGCCATGCGTCGCCCGATCCAAGCCCTGCTGATCGCCGCCAGCCTGCTGTCCAGCCAGGCCATGGCCGGACCGCAGGAAGACCAGCGTGCCCGCAATGCCGTGCGCGTGCTGGCTGAAATCCAGGAAATCCCTGAACAGGGCATTCCGGACAAATTGCTCGACGAAGGCCGCGCGGTCATCGTCATTCCCGACACGATCAAGGCCGGTCTGGTCATTGGTGGTCGTCGCGGTCACGGCCTGATGTCGGTGCGCATGCCCAATGGCGCGTGGTCCAGCCCGGTATTCGTCAAGCTGACCGGTGGCAGCATCGGCTTCCAGGCCGGCGTCCAGTCTTCGGACGTGGTGCTGGTGTTCCGCAACGACCGCAGCCTGGACAACCTGGTCAACGGCAAGTTCACGCTTGGCGCCGATGCTGGCGTTGCCGCCGGTCCGGTCGGCCGCAATGCCGCCGCCGCCACCGACGGCCAGCTGAAGGCCGAGATCTGGTCCTGGTCGCGCGCCCGTGGCCTGTTTGCCGGCGTCGCGCTGGATGGTGCGGTGCTGCAGATCGACGATGCCGCCAACCTTGACGCTTACGGCAGCAACACCACGCCGCGCATGATCTTCGAAGGTCGCGCCGTCGGGTCGCCGTCGATGGACGTGGTTGCCTTCCGTGATCGCCTGGAAGAGGCCACCTACGCCGCCCGCAACAACCGCAACGGCAACGGTGGCAACGCGCCGCGCCCGGCACCGGCTCCGGCTGCCGCTCCTGTGCCTGCGCCTGTTCAGGCAGCACCGGCGGCCCCGGCCGAAGCCACCACCGCGCCGCTGCAGAACGTCCCGCAGAACCCGCCGCCGCAGCAGCAGGGCTTCCAGCCAGTCAACGACGGCGAAATCCGCACGGAAACGCTGGGCGGAAACTGACTTTCGTCACGCGCGCCGGCTAACAGCCGGTGCGCTATGCTCGACAACCTGATCACTAACGTAACGAGCGTCTTTATGGGCAGTTTCAGCATCTGGCATTGGTTGGTCGTGCTGGCCATCGTCCTGCTGGTGTTCGGCACCAAGCGCCTGACCAGTGGCGCCAAGGACCTCGGTTCGGCGGTCAAGGAATTCAAGAAGGGCATGCGCGACGAGGACAAGCCGAACGCGCAGCTGGGCGACGAGTCGCGCAGCCAGGACGCCTCGCGCACCGCGCAGGACGAGCACGACCGCACCCCTCGCTGATCCGGAGCGGTTGCGGTGTTTGATATCGGCTTCAGCGAACTGCTGGTGATCGCCGTGGTTGCCTTGGTGGTGCTCGGTCCCGAGCGCCTGCCCAAGGCGGCCCGCTTCGCCGGCCTGTGGGTGCGTCGTGCCCGCAATCAATGGGATTCGGTGAAACAGGAACTGGAGCGCGAACTGCAGGCCGAGGAGATCAAGCGGCAGATGCAGGACGTGCGCCAGGGCATGCAGGATACCGAGAACCAGCTGCGCGCCAGCGGCGAAGCGATCCGTCGCGAAGCGCAGGAGGCGCAGCAGCAGGGCGATACGCTGGCGCAGGAGGTACGCGCACCGGCGCCTGCGGATCTGCCGCCGCATATGAGCGACCTGCCCCATGCCGATGCGCCGGCGCAGGATGGCGTTGCTTCCGAGACGGCTGCGGCCCCTTCGCCTGAAGCCGGTTCGAGGCCGCCGACGCAGAGTACGGAGCGCCAGCCATGAGTGAACAGGATTTCGGCGAAAGCTCGCTGGTCGAACACCTGGTGGAACTGCGCGGCCGCCTGGTACGCGCATTGCTGGGCCTGGGCGTGGCGCTGCTGGCGCTGCTGCCGTTCACCCAGAAGCTGTACAACGCGCTGGCCGAGCCGCTGGTCTCGCAGCTGCCGAACGGGCAGACGATGATCGCCACCAACCCGGCCGGCGCCTTCTTCGCACCGTTGAAGCTGACCTTCTTCGTTGCCCTGTTCGTGGCGGTGCCGTGGCTGCTGTACCAGCTGTGGGCGTTCGTTGCCCCGGGCCTGTACGCGCGTGAGAAGCGCCTGGCGGTGCCGCTGCTGGTGTCCTCGGTGCTGCTGTTCTACACCGGCTGTGCCTTTGCCTACTTCCTGGTGCTGCCGGCGGTGTTCCACTTCCTGACTACCTTCAGCCCGGACGTGATCGCGATCACCCCGGATGCGAATGCCTACCTGGATTTCGTGCTGGCGATCTTCTTCGCCTTCGGTGGCAGTTTCGAACTGCCGGTGGCGATGGTGATCCTGGTGCTGCTGGGCTGGGTAACGCCGCAGCAGTTCAAGGAAGGCCGCGGCTACGCGATCGTCGGCATCTTCGTGCTGGCAGCGGTGCTGACCCCGCCGGACGTGGTCTCGCAGCTGATGCTGGCGATCCCGATGTGCCTGCTCTACGAGCTGGGCATCCACGCCGCACGCTGGCTGGTGCCGTCGTCGGTAGTGAAGAAACCCGCTGCCTGAAAGAAAAAAAGGGGGCGGAGGGGATCAAGTCGTTAAAAGCACAAACGACTTGATCCTCTCCGTCCCCTTTTCTATCCACGCATGGCGTGGATCTACCGATGTGCTGGTCAGGCGTGGAAGACGTCGCTTGAGGTCGGGGTGGTCGGGATCGGCGGTGCGGCGCGGCTGCCGCGGTGCACGAACATCTGCTTCCACGCGGCGTAGACCGCACCGACGTACAGCGGCATCAGCACCGTGGTCAGTACCAGCTGCGCGATGAAGGCGGCGGCCAGCGGGCCACCGATCAGCATCGCGATCTGGATCACGATCACGAACAGGATGTAGATGCAGAACGCGGCGATCAGGCCGAGCACGGCGAACACGATCATCGCGCCGATGTTCTCGATGCAGCCCTGCAGGCTCAGGCGCAGCGCGTGCATGCCGCTCTGCTTGTCGAACACCACCAGCGCTGGCTGGGTGAACATCGCCAGCGACAGTGCAACCGCGCTCAGGAACACCAGCAGCATCCACAGTGCAATGCGCTTGGCTGGCAGGTTGGCCACCAACGCAGCGGCATCGTCCGGCTTGATCTGCTGGCCACTGCGGCTGATCTCTTCCATCTTGGTCATGACCTCGCTGAAGGCGGTGAAGCCCTCGCGGCCGATCATCATGAACAACAGCGCGCCCAGCAGCAGCACCGCCAGCACCTGGATCGCCAGCGGCACCAGCAGGTGGCTGACGCGATGGTCGCGGATCGGCTGCAGCAGGTGCGAGGCCAGGCCCGGGCGGCCTTCGTCGATCTCGCCCACGGCATACAGCATGCCGCCGAACATGATCGGCGAAATGGCCAGGGTCATCAGCTGCACGGCCATGCCGGCGGCGCCGGGAATCAGCGTCGACAACAGGGTGACCACCCAGCTCACCAGCAGCCAGGTCAGACCGATCCGGGCCAGCTGCAGCGGCGCGCGCCGGTACAGCGAGAACGTATCCAGCAACCACTGGGCGCCCGCCGAGGCTGGCAGCTTGCGAATCTCTTTCATGGACATCCGGGAAGGACAGGAGGGGGCCGGGCGGTTGCCCGTGGCGCCGATTATCCCTGTTTTGCCGCCGGCTGGGCTGAAGACAGCCGCGCCTGGCGGACGAAGCGGCGCAGCAGCTGGCGGGCCAGCGGTGCGGCGCTGACCGCGCGCTCGATGCTGCGGGCGCAGCCGCCGTGGCGGCCGATGCAGTCGGCGCGGGCACGCACGTAGCCGCGCATGTGGTGGGTGGCGAATTCGGGATGGAACTGTACGCCCCACGCCTGGCGCCCCCAACGGAAGGCGTGGCAGCCGTCCAGCGGCGAGCGTGCCAGCACTTCGGCACCGTCTGGTGCGCGCAGCACGGTCTGCAGGTGGGTGGCGTGGGCGGCGAAGTGCTGCGGCAGGCCTTGGAACAGCGGATCCTGCGCGGCCTGCGGCTGCAGTTCCAGTTCGATCGTGCCGGACTCGCGCCCGGCCGGGTTGTAGGCCACCTCCCCGCCCAGCGCGTGCGCCAGCAGCTGGTGGCCGTAGCAGATGCCGAACACCGGCAGGTCGGCGTGGGCGGTCTGGCGCAGCCATTCAGCGCTGCGCTCACTCCAGTCGGCGTGGTCGGTGACGAAGGCGGCCGAGCCGGTCACCAGCACGCCAGCGAAGGCATGCGGGTCGGGCAGGGCGCCACCATGTTCGACATCGACCACCACCGTCTCGTGTTCTTCCAGCCCGGCGGCGACGCGGATCCAGTGCGGGAAGCGCCCATAGCGGCGCAGCGACGGTACCGGGCGGCCGGTTTCAAGGATCAGGAACGGGGCTGGGTTCATCCGGGGGCGGCAGCACTGACAGGACTTCCTCGATTGTAGTCAGCCCCTGCGCCACCTTTTCAAGCCCGGCCTGGCGCAGGGTTCGCAGCCCTTCAGCCCGCGCGGCACGGGTGAAACCGGCCAGATCCATGTCGGCGCGGATCTGCCCGCGCAGCCGCGAGCCCAATGGCAGCAACTCATACAGGCCGATGCGGCCGAGGAATCCGGTGCGCCGGCACTCCAGGCAACCGACCGGCCGACAGGGCGTGGCGGCATCTGGATATGCGGCTTGGCTATCAGCCAGCACGGCCCAATCGGCGGCGCCGAGGCTGTGCGGCTGCTTGCAGTGCGGGCACAGCGTGCGCACCAGGCGCTGGGCGAGGATGCCGTTGAGGGTGCTGGCCAGCAGGTAGTGCGGCACGCCCAGGTCGAGCAGGCGGGTGACCGCCGACGGCGCGTCGTTGGTATGCAGGGTGGACAGCACCAGGTGGCCGGTCAGCGACGCCTGCACCGCCATCTGCGCGGTTTCCAGGTCGCGGATCTCGCCGATCATGATGATGTCCGGGTCCTGCCGCAGCAGGGTGCGCACGCCGCTGGCGAAATCCAGGTCGATGTTGGCCTGTACCTGCATCTGGTTGAACTCGGGCGCGATCATCTCGATCGGGTCCTCCACCGTGCACACGTTCACGTCCGGCGTGGCCAGCCGCTTCAGCGTCGAATACAGGGTGGTGGTCTTGCCCGAGCCGGTCGGGCCGGTGACCAGCACGATGCCGTGCGGGCGCTCGACCAGCGCATTCCAGCCGGCGGCCTCCTGCGGGCTGAAACCGAGCTGGTCGATGCTCTTGAAGGCGGCATCGGGGTCGAAGATGCGCATCACGCACTTCTCGCCGAAGGCGGTGGGCATCGTCGACAGGCGCATCTCGACTTCGCGGCCGCCCGGCGAGCGGGTCTTGATGCGGCCGTCCTGCGGGCGCCGGCGTTCGGCCAGGTCCATGCGGCCGAGCACCTTGATGCGACTGACCACGGCGGTCATCACTGCCGGTGGCACCTCGAACACCTTGTGCAGCACGCCGTCGATGCGGAAGCGCATGCGCCCCATCTCGCGGCGCGGCTCCAGATGGATGTCCGAGGCGCGCTGTTCGTAGGCGTACTGCAGCAGCCAGTCGACGATGTGCACGATGTGCTGGTCGTCGGCGTTGACGTCACCGGTGCGGCCCAGCTCGACCAGCTGCTCGAAGCTGGGCAGGGTGGTGTTGGCCTCGCCGCGGACGTCGCCGCGGGCGCCACGCACCGAGCGCGTCACCCCGTAGAACTCCATGGTGTAGCGGTGCAGGTCCAGCGGGTTGACCACCGCCAGCTCGATGCGGCGGCGGGTCAGGTGCTGCAGGTCGCGGCGCCATTCCTGTACCAGCGGCTCACTGGTGGCTACCAGCACACGCTCGGCATCCACTGCCAGCGGCAGGAAGCGGTGGCGGCGGGCATAGGCGTGGGAGACCAGCGCGGTGACGGCCGCGACGTCGACCCGGGTCGGATCGATGCGCAGGTAGCGGCTGCCGGTCCGCCGGGCCAGCCATTCGGTCAGGCGCTCCAGGGTCAGCTCGCCACCGTCGCGGGCGGCCAGCTTGAGGTTGGACAGCAGCACCAGCGGATGCACTTCACTGGCATTGCGCGCGCCCTGCGCGGAAAACCGCATGCGCTCGCCTTCGTGCTCGGCGACCAGGCCATCGGCCAGCAGCGCCGCGCCGACCTGTTCGAAATGCAGGCGGCCCCACGGCAGCGGGACGCCGCCTGGCTCGCCGGGCGTGCCCACCGGCAGCCGATGTTCCATCTGCCTGCTCCTCCCGGGTACGGAATGCCCCGCAGGTCGGCCGTTATACTAGCGCACCCCCTTGCCGGCCAAGACTCGTACGCATGTCCGCGACCCCGACCGTTCCGATCACCTTCCAGGGCCTGATCCAGACCCTGAACCAGTTCTGGGCCCAGCAGGGCTGCGTGCTCATCCAGCCGCTCGACCTGGAGGTGGGCGCCGGTACCTTCCACCCGGCCACCTTCCTGCGTGCGATCGGCCCGGAAAGCTGGAACGCGGCCTACGTGCAGCCGTCGCGCCGCCCGACCGATGGCCGCTACGGCGAGAACCCGAACCGCCTGCAGCGCTACTACCAGTACCAGGTGGCGATGAAGCCGGCGCCGGACAACATCCAGCAGCTGTACCTGGATTCGCTGAAGGCCCTGGGCATCGATCCGCTGGTGCATGACCTGCGCTTCGTGGAAGACAACTGGGAATCGCCGACCCTGGGTGCCTGGGGCCTGGGCTGGGAAGTCTGGCTCAACGGCATGGAGGTGACTCAGTTCACCTACTTCCAGCAGGCCGGTGGCCTGGAATGCCGCCCGGTGCTGGGCGAGATCACCTATGGTCTCGAACGCCTGTGCATGTACCTGCAGAACTGCGACAACGTCTACGACCTGGTGTGGACCTACGGCCCGGACGGGCAGCCGGTGACCTACGGCGACGTCTACCACCAGAACGAGGTGGAGCAGAGCACCTACAACTTCGAATACGCCGACGTGGACGAAATGTTCCACCGCTTCGATGCCTGCGAGCGTGAAGCGCAGAAGCTGGTCGAGGTGGGCCTGCCGCTGCCGGCCTACGAGCAGGTGATGAAGGCCAGCCACACCTTCAACCTGCTCGATGCGCGCCGCGCGATCAGCGTGACTGAGCGCCAGCGCTACATCCTGCGCGTGCGCGCGCTGGCCCAGGCGGTGGCCAAGGCGTACTACGAGCAGCGCGAGAAGCTGGGCTTCCCGGGTGCGAAGAAGGCCTGACCGCCTTCCTGCACCGACCCGCTTTTCACCCACTACCCGGGGCGCCGGACGCGTTGCGCGCTGCGCCCCCACCACAGGATCGAACCGATGAGCCAACTGTCCCCCCTGCTGATCGAACTGGGCACCGAGGAGCTGCCGGTCAAGGCGCTGCCGGGCTTGGCCCAGGCGTTCTTCGACGGTGTTGTCGAAGGCCTGCGCAAGCGCGGCGTCGCGCTGGAATTGGGCGATGCGCGCCCGCTGTCGACCCCGCGCCGCCTGGCCGTGCTGCTGCCGGGCGTCGGCCTGGAGCAGCCGGAACAGCACAGCGAAGTGCTGGGCCCGTACCTGAACATCGCGCTGGACGCCGAAGGCCAGCCGACCAAGGCCCTGCAGGGCTTCGCCGCCAAGGCCGGGATCGACTGGACCGCGCTGGAGAAGACCACCGACAACAAGGGTGAGCGCTTCGTGCACCGCGCGGTGACCCCGGGCGCGAGCACCGCCAGCCTGCTGCCCGAGATCCTGCGCGAGGCGATCGCGGCGATGCCGATTCCCAAGCCGATGCGCTGGGGCGACCACGCCTGGGGCTTTGCGCGTCCGGCGCACTGGCTGGTGCTGCTGCACGGTGCCAACGTGGTCGAGGCCGAGCTGTTCGGCCTGCAGGCCGGCCGTGTCAGCCGCGGCCATCGTTTCCACCACGACCAGGCCGTGTCGCTGGCGCAGCCGCAGGACTACGTTGAAGCCCTGCGCGCCGCGTTCGTGCTGGTCGACCCGCGCGAGCGCCGTGCGCGGATCGTCGCCGAGGTCGAGGCCGCTGCGGCCAAGGCCGGTGGCAGCGCCCGCATCACCGAAGACAACCTGGAGCAGGTGGTGAACCTGGTCGAGTGGCCGTCGGCAGTGCTGTGCAGCTTCGAGCGCGCGTTCCTGGCGGTGCCGCAGGAAGCGCTGATCGAGACGATGGAGATCAACCAGAAGTTCTTCCCGGTGCTGGATGCCGCCGGCACCCTGACCGAGAAGTTCATCGGCATCGCCAACATCGAATCGAAGGACGTGGCCGAAGTGGCCAAGGGCTACGAGCGCGTGATCCGCCCGCGCTTCGCCGATGCCAAGTTCTTCTTCGACGAGGACCTGAAGCAGGGCCTGGTGTCGATGGGCGAGGGCCTGAAGACGGTGACCTACCAGGCCAAGCTGGGCAGCGTGGCCGACAAGGTAGCGCGGGTGGCCGCCCTGGCTGAAGTGATCGCCCCCCAGGTCGGCGCCGATCCGGCGCAGGCCAAGCGGGCTGCCGAGCTGGCCAAGAACGACCTGCAGTCGCGCATGGTCAATGAGTTCCCGGAGCTGCAGGGCATCGCCGGTCGCCACTACGCCGTGGCTGGTGGCGAATCGGCCGAGGTCGCGCTGGCCATCGACGAGGCCTACCAGCCGCGCTTCGGCGGTGATGACATCGCGCTGTCGCCGCTGGGCAAGGTGCTGGCGATTGCCGAGCGCGTCGACACGCTGGCCGGTGGCTTCGCCGCAGGCCTGAAGCCGACCGGCAACAAGGACCCGTTCGCCCTGCGCCGCAACGCGCTGGGCCTGGCCCGCACGATCATCGAAAGCGGCTTCGAGCTGGACCTGCGCGCGCTGCTGGCCAGCGCCAACGCCGGCCTGGCCGCGCGCAACGTGCAGGCCGACGTAGGCGAGCTGTACGACTTCATCCTCGACCGCCTGAAGGGCTACTACGCCGACAAGGGCGTGCCGGCCACGCACTTCAATGCGGTGGCCGAGCTGAAGCCGGCCTCGCTGTACGACTTCGACCGCCGCTTGGATGCGATCGGCACTTTCGCCGCGCTGCCGGAAGCCGAGGCGCTGGCCGCAGCCAACAAGCGCATCCGCAACATCCTGCGCAAGGCGGAGGGCGACATTCCGGCCCAGATCGACCCGGCGCTGCTGCAGGAAGATGCCGAACGCGCGCTGGCCGAAGCGGTCACCGCAGCCATCGACGACACCGGCGCCAGCCTGCAGCACAAGGACTATGTGGCGGTGCTGGCACGCCTGGCGCGCCTGCGCCCGCAGGTCGACGCGTTCTTCGATGGCGTGATGGTCAATGCGGAAGATCCGGCGCTGCGTGGCAACCGCCTGGCGCTGCTGACGATGCTGGGCGAGCGCTTGGGCAAGGTCGCGGCGATCGAGCATCTGTCGAGCTGATATATGGTGCCAAGCAAGCTTGGCACCCACCGGCAGTGCCGGCCGCTGGCCGGCATTGCCCCCGCGCACCGAATCGCCGGCGGATGTCCATCGGGGTCATCGCCGGCATCGCGCACGATGCCGGCATCCTCGCCTGCATTCACGATGATCGCCACAAAGGCGCGTATTTTGACCGCCACTTAACAACCGATCCCGAATGACGTGATGCATTTCGCATCGTCACCTCCGGTCGGTATGCTGTGCCGCATGCAGCCAAAGAAATACGCCCTGCCGCTGATGGTCCTGTCGCTCGCCGCCACTTCCGTGGCCCACGCGCGCGGCACCATCGACAAGGTGGACATCAAGGGATTGGACAAGGGCGACGACGCCGCAATCATCGAGAACATCCAGGAATCGCTGTCGCTGTACGACACGATCGGCAAGGAACAGGGCGAATCGCGCCTGGAATACCTGCTGTCACAGGCCGAGCGGCAGACCCGCCAGGCACTGGAACCGTTCGGGTACTACAACCCGGTGATCAAGGTCGAGGCGCCGCGCCAGGACGAGCACGTGCGCGTGCTGATCCACGTCGACAAGGGCACCCCGGTGACCGTGCGCCGCGAGCACATCGACATCACCGGCCCGGCGATGTACGACCAGTACCTGCAGGACGACCTGGCCGCGTTCAAGCCGCGCAAGGGCCAGCGCTTCGAGCACACCCAGTACGAAGCCAGCAAGATCACCATCACCCGGCGCCTGGCCGAGCGCGGCTACTTCGATGCCGACTACACCCAGCGCCAGGTGCAGATCACCCGCGCCGACAATGCCGCCGACATCGACCTGACCTGGGACAGCGGCCGCCGCTACAACATGGGCCCGGTGCGTTTCGAACAGGACTACTTCGTCGACAAGCTGTTCGATCCGCTGGTGTACTGGGACCAGGGCAGCTACTACCACGAGGGCAAGCTGGACCGCCTGCGGCAGTCGCTGACCAAGCTGGACTACTTCAGCGTGATCGACATCCAGCCGCGGCCGGACCAGGCCGACGAGAACGGCGATGTGCCGGTGGACGTGAAGCTGACCCGGGCCAAGCGCACGATCTACACCGCCGGCCTGAGCTACGGCAGCGAGAGCGGCCCGGGTGTGCGCGGTGGCATCGAGCGGCGCTTCCTGAACAACCGCGGCCACAAGATGAACACGCAGCTGGACTATGCGCAGAAGCGCAAGAGCCTGGTCACCAGCTACCGCATCCCGGCCTTCAACTGGCTCGATGGCTGGTACACCTTCGCCGCCAGCGCATACGACGAGCAGACCGACTACATAGACCTGCGCAACTTCAAGCTGATTGCCAGCCGCAGCGGCGAGATCAACGAGCACTGGACCGCGATCGCCTCGGTCAACGCGCTGCGCGAGCGCTGGCGCTATGCCTCCGGCACCGAATTCACCGACGCCGTCTACAACACCTCGACGCTGGTGTACCCGCAGATGGTTGCCGACTACGTCAACGTCGACGACGAGATGTTCCCACGCAAGGGCATCAGCGGCACCGCGACGATGCGTGCCGGCGTCGAAGGCGCCGGCTCGGATACCAGCTTCGTGCAGGCCAACGCCGTGTTGCGCTGGTACATCCCGGTGGGTGAAAGCAATCGCCTGATCCTGCGTGGCGAGGGTGGCACCACCTGGACCAGCGATCTGGTGGCGATGCCGCCCAGCCTGCGCTACTTCGCCGGTGGTGACCGCAGCATCCGTGGCTATGCCTACCGCGAGGTCGGTCCGCGCACACCGGCACCGGACAAGTACGCGCTGGGCGCCAAGAACCTGGTGATCGGCTCGGCCGAGTACGAGCACTATTTCAACGGCGGCCCCTGGGGCGCGGCGGTGTTCGTCGATACCGGCAGCGCCTTCGACAACACCATCGACCTGCATACCGGCGTTGGCTTCGGCGTGCGCTGGAAATCGCCGGTGGGCCCGGTGCGCATCGACGTGGCGCATGGCCTGAACAACCCGGATTCGCAGTTCCAGCTGTATCTGAACATCGGAGCGGACCTGTGAGCACGCCCGCACCGATCCCGAACACGCCGCCGCCGCCGCGCGTGCGCTTCTATCGCCGTCGCCGCTTCTGGGCGTGGTCCGGCGCCGGCGTGATCGGCCTGGTGCTGCTGGCCTTGCTGGCGGTGTACTGGCTGCTGCAGACCGTGGCCGGCCGCGATGTGCTGCTGGCACAGGTGGTGGCGCGGCTGCCGGTGGGCGCCAGTTTCACCTGGGACAAGGTGGACGGCCCGGTGGCCGGTCCGCTGACCCTGTACAACGTCGACTTCCGCTACGACGACATCCACTTCCACGCCGAGCGGGCGCACCTGGAGCCGGACCTGCGCCCGCTGCTGGGCCGCAAGCTGCTGCTGGACAAGCTGGAGCTGACCAACGCGACGTTGAACCTGGCCAAGAGTGACGAGCCGTTCAAGCTGCCGTCGTGGCCTGATTCGCTGCCGCAGATCGAGATGCCGCTGGCGATCCAGGCCGATGCCATCGCCATCGACGGTTTCCGCATCAGCCAGGCCAACGAACCGGTGATCGACATCAGCCGCGTGCGTGGCGGCATCGAGATCGCCAACGGCGAGTTCCAGGCGCACAAACTGGTCGTGGACAGCGACATGGGCGATTTCACCGCCCAGGGCCGCTACATCCCGGCCAAGGACTACGACACCGACGTGACGGTGACGGCAGTGCTGCCGGCGCCGCGTGGCCGTACCGCAGCGACGCTTGGCCTGGTCGCCCGTGGTGACCTGTCGCACATGGAAGTAGCGGTGGCCGGGCGTGCGCCGAAGCCGCTGCACGCGATGCTGGTGTTCGATGGCCGCACCGACCCGAGCTGGAGCGCCAGCGTGCGCAGCGACGAGCTGGATCTGGCGCTGCTGTCGCCGGCATTGGCCAGCTCGGCGATCGCGCCGCTGGCATTGGACTTCACCGCCGCCGGCAAGGGCGGCAACGCCAACCTGCGTGGCAAGGTGAAGCAGGGCGACCAGGAACTGGAACTGGCACCGTCGGTGGTGTCGCTGCAGGACCAGGTGCTGAAGGTTTCACCGCTGCTGGTGAAGGGCCTCGGTGGCGAAGCCCGCCTGGAGGGCACCGCTGATTTCAGCCAGGAAGACCAGCAGAAGCTCAACTTCTCGGTGGTCGCGCGGGACCTGACCTATGTGCCGGTGCCCGATCCCAACACCGCCGGCAGCGCACCGGTGCCGGTGACCTTGAAGGAAGCACGCTTCGGCCTGGCCGGCACGTTGAAGGCCTGGGCCGCGATCGGCCGCGCCGAGGTGGAGCGTGATGCGCAGAAGGCGCAGCTGCGCTTCGACGTGCGCGGCAACGACCAGGCCGCGTCGATCCACCAGCTGCAGGCGCAGACACCGGGTGGGCAGCTGCAGGTGGAGGGCCAGGTGGCCTGGGCGCCGCAGCTGGACTGGGACGCCAAGGCCACGCTGAAGGATTTCGACCCCGGCTATTTCGTGCCGGGCTGGAACGGCCGCCTGTCCGGCAACCTGGCCTCCAAGGGCCGCCAGCTGCCGCCGCCGGCCAATGCCGCACCGGGCACCGCCGGAACGCTGGAAGCCACGGTGGACCTGCCCTCGCTGAAGGGCATGCTGCGCCAGCGCAACCTCGACGCCCAGGGCAAGTTCGCGCTGCAGGGTGCGCAGGGCCAGGGCGATCTGAAGCTGTCGCTGGGCAGCAGCCGGGTGACCGCCTCGGGCAAGGTCGGTGACCGCCTCGACATCGATGCGCGTTTCGAGCCGCTGCAGCTGAGCGACCTGCTGCCGGGCGCCGATGGTGGCCTGCGTGGCCAGGTGCAGGTGAAGGGCCCGCGCGATGCGCCGGACATCACCGCCGACCTGGTCGGCAACAACCTCAACTGGGACGGCTACGGCGCCGAGAGCGTGAGCATCAAGGGCCACCTGCCCTGGCGCGGCGACAGCGGCACGCTGGCGGTGCAGGGCCAGCAGGTCAACGCTGGCATGCTGCTGGAACGCTTGAATGTGGATGCGCAGGGCAGTGTCTCCAACCTGCGCCTGGCGGCGCAGACCCGCAACGAGATGGGCGCGATCGAGCTGCAGGGCAGCGTGCGCCAGCAGGGGGCGCAGTGGCGTGGCGAGCTGGCATCGCTGCGCATCGCACCGGTGAAGGGCGATGCCTGGTCGCTGCGTGCACCGGCGGCGTTCGCAATCAACGGCAGCACCTACACGCTGTCCGAAGCCTGCCTGGCCGCCGCCAGCAGCGGTGCACTGTGTGCACAGGCGAACTGGCCGCGCGAGGGCCTGGTGGTGCGCAGTGATGCGCTGCCGCTGGCGCTGGTGCAGCCGTGGTTGCCGCCGCAGTCCGGCCGCCGCATCTACCTGCGCGGCGATGTCAGCCTGGATGCGCAGATCCGCCCACGCGGCAACGCCTGGGAAGGCCATGTGGAAGTGCGCTCGAAGGAAGGTGGTGTGCGCCTGGGCGAGAACCGCAACACCGTGGGCGACACCACCCGTGGCGAGCTGGTGCGCTATGACCAGTTCTCGCTGAAGCTGGACATGACCCCGGCCAGCATCAAGGGCTATCTGGGCATGGGCTTCCAGGGCAACGGCTTCGTCGACGCCAGGATGCAGACCGGCTGGGAAGCCAGCGCACCGCTGAACGGAGAGCTCTATCTCAACATGTCGCGGCTGTACTGGCTGGAGCTGTTCTCGCCGGACATCGTGCGCCCGACCGGCCTGATCGAAGGCCACGTCAGCCTGCGCGGTACGCGCGGGCAGCCGTCGCTGGGCGGCGACGCGCAGCTGAGCAACTTCAAGGGTGAATTCCCGGCGCTGGGCCTGACCTTCGACCAGGGCAAGGGCAGCTTTGTGGCCCAGCCCGACGGTTCGGCCAAGATCACCGCGCAGGCCAACTCGGGCCAAGGCACGCTGTATGTCGACGGTGGCCTGTCGTGGTTCGGCGATGCACAGCCGCTGCAGCTGAAGATCCATGGCGAGAACGTGCTGCTGTCCAACACCAGCGAACTGCGCATCGTCGCCAATCCCAACCTCGACTTCACCCTGGCCAAGGCCGCGATGGAGTTGCGTGGCACCGTGCACGTGCCCGAGGCCGACATCGACCTGGAGCGCCTGGACCGTGGCACCTCGGTGTCCGAAGACGTGGTGGTGCTCGACCCGGCTGATCCGGAAGAGTCACGCACCTCGCCGCTGGACATGGACCTGACGGTCAGCCTCGGTGACAAGGTGAAGATGACCGGCTTCGGCCTGAAGGGTGCACTGACCGGCAAGATGCAGGTCTGGGCCAAGCCCGGCCGCGAGATGACCGCCAATGGCGGGCTGGAAGTGAGTGGTCGCTACAAGGCGTATGGGCAGGACCTGACCATCACCCGCGGCAACCTCACCTGGAACTACAACGCGGTGTCCGACCCGCGCATCAACATCCGTGCCGAGCGCCGGATCGGTGATGTCACCGCCGGCATCGACGTGACCGGGCGTGCGCAGCAGCCGCGCGCGGACGTGTGGTCCGATCCGGCGATGTCGCAGTCCGAGGCACTGGCCTATCTGGTGCTGGGACGCAGCCTGACCGGTGCCAGCAGCGACCAGACGCAGCAGGTCAATGCGGCCTCGGCGGCACTCTCTGCAGGCAGTGGCCTGCTGGCCTCGCAGCTGGGCGCCAAGCTGGGCCTGGACGATGCCGGCGTGAGCCAGTCGCGCGCGCTGGGGGGCTCGGTGATCGGCGTCGGCAAGTACATTTCGCCCAAGCTGTACGTCGGCTACGGCGTGTCGCTGGTCGGTGCCGGTTCGGTGATCACGCTGAAGTACCTGCTGCGTCGCGGCTTCGATGTGGAAGTGGAGTCGAGCACGGTGGAAAACCGTGGGTCGATCAACTGGCGGCGGGAGAAGTAACCCGCCGCCACTCAACCGCCCTCTGTGCCGGGGTCCATCTGGCTGACGACGGCGAAGGAGGGGGCTGGCCTGCGCGGACGAGGCCCGTGCGTGAGCATGCCGAGTGCATCAGGCGGCGACGGTGGTTCGACGGGCGCTGGCGCGGACGCCGTTCGCGATGGAGTCCATCCCACGAAGGTCGCCAGCATGACGACGCCGGCCACGATGACCACCGAGGCATGGATTGCCACGCGTTTCATGCCGGACGTGCTGATCGCAAGCGGTCGCGCGGCATCACCCAGCAGTGCCAGAACCGCCAGAACCGCCAGAACCGCCAGCACGATCATTGCGCCCAGCAGGCAGCGAACAATCGCCACCTGCATCTTCAGGAGACTGAAGTGCCTGGGCTGCGAGATCGCCATCCAGAAGGCGATCTGATCTGCGTCCAGTGGCGCCAGCGTGTCGCGGACGGTGTGCACCCCCAGATGCTGCATCGTGCGCCGCATGGTGCCTGCGCGCCCGGGCACGCAAGCCGACAGCATCGATTCCAGCCAGTGCCAGGGTCGGGTCAAGCGTTCCATGCGGGCATGGGCTTCCTGTGCGGACACGCGATCCTGCGGTCGATCCAGTGCTTCGGTGAGGGCCGCGTGGTTGCGCGGCTGCAGCAGCCAGTGGCGATGCAGCTGGCTGCGTCGTGCACGCACCCGGTAGGGATCGATATCACCCCGGATCTCATCCCAGCAGAAATACCGGCTGAGCAGATCGAAGTTGGACTCGCACAGGGGCCCGCCCTGGTGCAGCAGCTGCTGCAGTACCACGTCGCCGATGCGTGGCCTGTCGGCCAAGGACCACAGCTCCGGACGATGGGCCAGCCAGCGCTCGAAGCTGGCTGGGTCGGCATCGGTCGCGGTGTTGATCAGCAGGCGCGCAAACCGGGACAGGCTCAATGGCTGCTCCACTACATCGTCCGGCATGTCGGTGTCGAACGTGCATGGATGATGCAGCACCGGCATGTGGTCCATCGGCGAATGGCTGTCGTACGGCGCCGGTGGCTCGGGTCGGCTGTTGTCTGCAGGCGTGGTCGTCAGCGCTTCTGCACTGTTTTCCTCCTGCCATTGCGCGTGGTTGCGTACCCACCGCAGCGCTTCCTGGTAAGCCTCGTGCAGCGCTTGGAATGCCACCGGGTGTTCGTCCGGGCGCGCCATGCGCAGTTTCTGCGCGTAGGCGCGCTTGATCGCCCGTTCGTCGGCGCTGGCGTCGAGCCCGAGAGCGTCCAGTGCCCGGTTCACACAGTGTTTCCAGAGGCCGGCGGGCGCCGGTCAATCGGCGCGTGACGGCGCGCGCGATGCACGAACTCGGCGCCCCACTGCAGCAGGGTGAGAACGATGCCTGCTTCGGCGATCAGCATGGCAAGCACCATGAACACGGCGTGGCGGATTCCGAACCGCATCCGGGCACCGACGCGTCGCCACAGGCGCGCAGTCGCCAAGGGCAGTGCCATGAAGATCAGGAGCGTACCTTCCATGCGGTGGCCCAGGCCATGGACAAGAACCAGGCTGCCGATCGCCATCAACGGCGCCGGTAGGGCCAGCAGCAGACCTGCACGCTGATGAGTGAGGTCAAGCGTAAGTTGGCGCAGCGCCCAGCGAACAGGAACCCACAGCACTCCCGTCACCGCCAGCAGCAGGCCCAAGAGCGCCCCCAGCTGGACGAACATCGTGGTTTCGCCCGCCTTTCCCTGGACCAACGAGACAACTGCGATTCCACCAAAGAACAACAGGCTGCAGACGCCCAGCAGCACGCCACGCAGCGCGTTCACCTGCCAGCGCCACCGGTTGGGCCGGGAGACGTCGGCAAGACTTCGCCAGAACAGGATCTGCTGCGGATGCCATGCCTCGGGTACCTGCTCCCTTCCCCCCGACTCGATGGCATCCAGCAGTGCGTTGACTTCATTGATGTGTTCGGGCAACTGCGCCTGCCAGAGGGATCGCCACGGGTTCCATGGTAGCGACAGGTAGCGCAGGCAACGGCTGACCGTGATCTTCCCCAGCCGCAGGCTGCCCTCCTGTTCAAGCTGCGCTGACAGCTCCGCCGCATTGCCGGTCTCGACGGCCCAGCGTCGATGACCGCGCGATCGGATCGATATCAGCCTGTCCGCATCCAGGCCGTCGTGAACATCGTCCCAGCCGAAACAACGTGCCAGCAGATCCATGTTGGCGGCGCTGATGCCATCGCGACTGCGCGCCAGTTCGTCCAGCAGTGCGTCGCCCACCAATGGCTTGTAGCGCAGCGACCACAGGACCGGCGTGGCCTCCAGCCATGGCCCGAAGTCTTCAGGGGAAGACAGATGGGCCATGCGCAGGATCGTCTGCGCATGGCCCGATACGTGGACCACACCCTCCAGCTCCACCACCGGTGCTGTGCGCAGCAGCACCGGCGTGCCGCGGGGTGGCAATGGAGGCGAGTACGAACGTGTCCCGGGCGGCGTCGAGGCCGCGTCGGCGTCGTACGGCCAAGGTGTGATGTCGGCTGCATGCTCTGCCGGTTCGGCCTCGCTCGCGGTATCGGCCAGAGGATCCTGGCGGGCCCAGTCCAATGCCGCCTGATAGGCCTCATGCAGGCGCTGGAAGGCGATGGGATCCTCGTCGGGGCGCGTCACCCGCAGGCGCTTTGCGTAGGCGCGCTTGATCGCGCGCTCGTCAGCCGTCTCGTCCAGCTCCAGGACATGCAGTGCCCAGCTCATGCATCGCGCTCGAGGGCATCGAGTGCCTCATCCAGCTGCTGGCGATGACGCTCGACGGCGACGGCATCCTGGCTTTCCAGCACATGGCGGAAGCTGCTCAGCCATGACTGCAATTGTTCGCGGTGATGGATGCGTTCCTCGTAGAGGCGCTCGGTGCGGGCAATCACGGCCAGATTGGGCTGAGCGTCGCGCGGGTGGATCTTCAATGCTTCCAGCACCCGCAGGCGCTGCTGGATTTCTTCGGGTGACAGCAGCCCGGGGTTCTGCTCCAGGATGAGCTCGTGGCGCCTACCGGTAGCGTCCTCGGTGACTTCGACCTGCAGCAGCCCGTTCACGTCGTAGGTAAAGCGGGCGGTGACGCTGCGCTCCTGCATCGGGACGGAATGGGTCAGCGGCACGCTCAGCTCACCGAGCTTGATGTTGCGATCCACCGTCGGGCTCTCGCCCTGGAACACGTCGATGCGGATGGCACTTTGCCGCTCGTGCAGCGGGAAAAAGCGATCCTCGCGGCTGACCGGCACCACGCTGTTGCGCTGGATGATCGGGTGGAAATAGCCGCTGCGCTCGCCACCGGAAGCATCCTGGCGGGACACCTGCGTGCCCAGCGTGTAGGGGCAGACATCGGTCAGCACGACCTCGCGCAGCGATTCGTCGCGCGCCTTCAGTCCGGCGGCAACGGCGGCACCCAATGCAATCGCCTGGTCCGGATGGACGTGGCGCAGTGGCAGCCGGCCGAACATCCGGGTCGCCAGCTTGCTGACCATCGGCATGCGTACCGCACCGCCGACCAGAATGATGTCGTCCAGCGCTTCGGGCTTGAGCCGGGCGTCGCGGATCGCGCGCTCGATGGGCGTCCGCATGCGCAGCAGCAGCGGCTCACAGAGCTGCGCGTAGCGTGCCTCATCCAGCTGCCACTGGCGTTCGCGGCCGGTCAGGGGCAACTGCAGGCTGGCAGCGCCGCTCTGGCTGAGTTCGCGCTTGAACAGTTCCAGCCGACGCAGCAGCTGCGCCTGTTCGGCAGCGGACAGGTCGCTGGCAGACGTGCCCTGGTCGGCATGGAAGGCCTGCACGAGTACCTGCAGGAAGTCCTCGCCGCCCAGGAAATTGTCGCCGGCGCTGGCATGCACTTCGACCACGCCGTCGAACAATTCCAGGATGGAGACGTCGAAGGTGCCACCGCCCAGGTCCAGCACCAGCACGCGGCCTTCGCCGTCACGTTCCTGCAGGCCATAGGCCAGCGCGGCGGCCGTGGGTTCATTGATCAGGCGCTCGACACGGATGCCGGCCAGCTCGCCGGCGGCACGGGTGGCCTTGCGCTGGGCATCGGAGAAGTAGGCCGGCACGCTGATCACCGCTTCCTCCACCTTGTGGCCCAGGGCGGCCTCGGCGTCGGCCAGCAGCGAGCGCAGCACCATGGCCGAGAGTTCCTCAGGACGGAAGCTGCGCTCACCCAGCCGGGTCTCACGGTCGCTGCCCATCCAGCGCTTGAAATGGGCCACGGTCTGCTGCGGATGGCTGACCAGGCGGTCACGGGCCGGCTGGCCGACCAGCACGGCGCCATCGACGAGGCTGACCACCGAAGGGGTCAACAGCTCGCCATGGGCATTGGGGAACAGCTGCGGCCCCGCTGCCGTGTGCATGCCGATGAGGGAATGGGTGGTGCCAAGATCGATGCCGACGATCATCTGCGAACGTCCGATGTGCAGAAAACGGCAATTCTAGGAGCGCGGCGCAGGCCTGACTATCGGGCGTTGCCCGACAGCGCCCCACGGGCTATGGTCCCGGGCTGTTCTGTCGTACCGGATTGCCTCATGTCACCACGCAAAGCCCTTCCCACCGCCCTGGCCCTGGGCCTGACCCTCGCCGCCGGCGCCCATGCCGATGAAGGCATGTGGATGCCGACCCAGCTGCCGGAGCTGGTCAAGCCGCTGCAGGCCGCGGGCTTCAAGGGCAATCCGGCCGACCTGGCCAACGTCACCGCGCCGCCGCTGAGCGCAGTGGTGCGTGCCGGTGGTGGCACCGGATCGTTCGTGTCCAGCGACGGCCTGCTGCTGACCAACCACCACGTGGCGATGGGCGTGATCCAGTACAACAGCTCGCCCGAGCACGACCTGATCAATGGTGGCTTCATCGCCAGGGACCGTGCCGACGAGCGCCCGGCCAACCCGGACTTCCGCGTGCTGGTCACCGTCGGCTTCGACAAGGTGACCGACCAGGTGCTGGCGCAGGCCCGTGGCAAGACCGGCCGTGCCTACTTCGATGCCGTGGATGCGGCCAGCAAGCAGATCGTGGCCGAGTGCGAGAAGGACGGCAGCGTGCGCTGCTCGGTGGCCAACATGTACTACGGCACTGACTTCTACCGCATCGCCCAGCTGGAGCTGAGCGACGTGCGCCTGGTCTACGCGCCGCCGCGTGCGATCGGCAATTACGGCGATGAGATCGACAACTTCATGTGGCCGCGCCACACCGGCGACTTCACCCTGCTGCGCGCTTACGTGGGCAAGGACGGCAAGCCGGCCGCGTACAGCAAGGACAACGTGCCCTACCAGGCGCCGGCGCACCTGCAGATGTCGGTGGAAGGGCCGAAGGAAGGCGACTACGCGATGCTGGCCGGTTACCCGGGCATCACCTACCGCCACCGCACCGCCGCCGAATTCGCTGGCCAGATCGATACCGTGCTGCCGCGCCGCGTGTCGGTGTTCCAGCAGATGATCGACACCATCGAGGCGGCCAGCGCCAAGGATGCGCAGGCGCGTACCCGCTACGCCTCGCAGCTGCAGTCGCTGAAGAACAACCGCAAGCGCGCTGCCGGTGAGCTGGAAGGCCTGCTGCGCAGCGACGCCAAGGCCCAGCGTGCCGCCGACGAGACGGCGATGCTGGCCGCCACCGACCGCAAGTACCAGGGCGACATCAAGGCGCTGCTGGCCAACCTGTCGCAGGGTGCGGCGGTGGGTGAGCGCGACCTGCTGCTGGAGCAGATGGCCGCACAGAGCCAGCTGCTGCGCTCGGCACTGCTGCTGGAGCGCCTGCGCATCGAATCGGCCAAGCCGGACGCACAGCGCGAGAGCGGCTACCAGCAGCGCGACCAGGCGATGATCGAAGGCGTGCTCAAGCAGGTCCAGCGCCGCTACGCGCCGGAAGTCGAGAAGGCGCTGCTGAGCACCCTGCTGACCCGCTACCAGCAGCTGCCGGACGCGCAGCGCGTGGCCGAGTTCGACGCCGCCTTCGGCCGTACCCCGCAGCAGCTGGCCGCGGCGCTGGACACCCTGTATGCCGGTACCCAGCTGGGTGAGGAGGCGCAGCGCCTGTCCCGCTTCGCTGCGGCCCGCGAAGGCAAGGCACTGGCCACCGATCCGCTGATCGCCGTGGCCGGCCCGCTGGTGGCCGCGCAGCTGCGCATCGAGAACGAGAGCAAGACCCGCGAAGGCGAGCAGCTGCGCCTGCGCCCGGCCTACATGCAGGCGCTGTTCGCCTGGCGTGCCAAGCAGGGCCGTGCGGTGTACCCGGATGCCAACCGCACGCTGCGCATCAGCTACGGCAAGGTCGAAGCGCTGCATCCGCGCGACGGCGTGACCTACTCGCCGGTGACCACCGTGGCCGGCATCGTCGAGAAGAACACCAACGCCTATCCGTTCGATGCCCCCAAGCCGCTGCTGGCGGCGATCGCCAAGGGTGATTTCGGCAGCACCGCCGATCCGGCGCTGGAGACCCAGACGGTCAACTTCCTGACCAACCTGGATACCACCGGCGGCAACTCCGGCTCGCCGGTGCTCAACGCCAAGGGCGAACTGATCGGCCTGAACTTCGACAGCAACTGGGAGTCGGTCAGCGCCAGCTGGTGGTTCGACCCGCGCTACAAGCGCGCCGTGCACGTGGACATGCGCTACCTGCGCTGGCTGCTGGCCAAGGTCTACCCGGCACCGGAACTGCTGAAGGAAATGGGCGTACCGGCCCAGTAAGAAGCCGGCCACGACCAACGGTCGTGGCCCGCTCCGCGTAGGCCCCCACCTTGGTGGGGGTGGTTGCCCCCAACGAGCCCGCACCCCCGGCCACGCCTGGCCTACACTGCGGGTTCTTCCGACGGAAACGCACGCGTGGTCTCCAGCTGGATCCTGCTGCTGGTCTCGGTTGCCTATGCCGCGCTGCTGTTCGGCGTGGCGTGGTGGGGTGACCGTCGACCGATGTATCCGGATAGACCCTGGCTGCGGCCGGTGGTCTACAGCTTGGCGCTGGCCGTGTACTGCTCGTCGTGGACCTTCTACGGCGCGGTCGGCACCGCCGTGCGCAACGGCGTGGGCTACCTGCCGATCTACATAGGCCCGCTGCTGTTGTTGCTGTTCGGCTGGCGCATCATCGAACGCCTGGCGCTGATCGCGCGCAGCCAGAACGTGGTGTCCATCGCCGATTTCATCTCCTCGCGCTTCGGCCGTTCGCGGAGGCTGGCGGCGCTGGTGGCGATCATCGCGCTGATCGGCATCATTCCGTACCTGGCCCTGCAGTACAAAGCGGTGGCGATGAGCCTGCAGGTGCTGACCGGCAACACCGGCCCGACCGGCTTCTTCACCGATCCCGCGCTGTACGTGGCGCTGCTGATGGCATTGTTCGCCACCCTGTTCGGTACCCGCCAGGTCGATGCCACCGAGCACCATCACGGCATGATGCTGGCGATCGCCTTCGAATCGGTGATCAAGCTGCTGGCGATGCTGGCCGTGGGCGTGTTCGCCTACCTGTGGCTGAGCAACCGCACCGATGCAGTGGTCGAGTCGGTGCATACGCTGTTCACCGGCCTGCCGCCGGTGGGCTTCATTTCGCAGACCCTGCTCAGTTTCCTCGCCATCATCTGCCTGCCGCGGCAGTTCCACGTGGCTGTGGTCGAGTGCGGTGACGTGCGCGACGTGCGCCGCGCGCGCTGGATGTTCGGTGGCTACCTGGTGCTGATCTCGGGCATGGTGCTGCCGATCGCCACCGCCGGCGTGACCCTGTTCGGCACCGGCGGCAGCGTCGCCGACGACTCGATGGTGCTGGCCCTGCCACTGGCCGAGGGCCGCAACGCGCTGGCGCTGATCGCCTATGTGGGCGGCTTCTCGGCGGCCACCGGCATGGTCATCGTGTCGTCGATCGCGCTGGCCACCATGGTCAGCAACGACCTGGTGATGCCGGTGCTGCTGCGTCGGAGCGGTGACCACCAGGAGGCCGCCGACGTCGCCTCGCGCGTGCTGTGGATCCGCCGCCTGGCGATCCTGCTGCTGGCGCTGATGGCGTACAGCTACTACCGCACCAGCAGCAACGACAGCACGCTGGCCTCGTATGGCCTGATGGCGTTCGCAGCGGTGGCGCAGTTCGCACCCGGCCTGATTGGCGGCCTGTACTGGCGCGGCGCCAGCCGGCGCGGCGTCGAGGTGGGCATGCTGCTGGGCTTCGCCACCTGGCTGTACACCTTGCTGCTGCCAGCGATGACCATGGCCGGCTGGGTCGATGCCGCCTGGGTGCAGCACGGTCCATTCGGCATCGAGTGGCTGCGCCCGCAGCAGCTGTTCGGGATGACCGGCTGGGACCCGCTGACCCACGGCACGTTCTGGTCGCTGCTGGTCAATGCGGCGACGATGATGCTGGTGTCCGCACGCTGGCGCCCCGGCGTCGATGAGCGGCTGCGTGCCGCACCGTTCCTCGACCCGTATGCCGAGCGCCCGTCGGTGGCCGGTGGCTGGCCGGGCCATGTGCACGTGGGCGACCTGCTGGCGCTGGCCTCGCGCGTGGTGGGCGAGCGCCATGCGCGGCGTTCGTTCTTCGAGCAGGCGCAGTCGCTGGGCCGCGAGCTGCAATCCTCGGCGCCTGCGGACCGGCCGTGGGTACAGTTCACCGAGCGCCTGCTGGCCGCCTCGATCGGTGCGGCATCGGCACGCCTGCTGCTGACCAGCCTGCTGCGCGGCTCGGGCATGGATCTGGGCGAAGTGGTGGCGGTGCTGGACGAAGCCGGACAGGAACTGCGCTTCAATCGCGAGATCCTGTCGACCACGCTGGAGAACATCAGCGCCGGTGTCAGCGTGGTCGATCCGGACATGCGGCTGACGGCGTGGAATCGTCGCTACCAGGACATGTTCGGCTATCCCGACGGCATGCTCTACGTGGGCCGCCCGGTGGCCGACCTGATCCGCTACAACGCCGAGCGCGGCGAGCTGGGCGAGGGTGATATCGAGGTGCAGATCAACCGCCGCATCGGCTACATGCGCGCTGGTTCACCGCACGTGTTCGAGCGTACCCGCAGCGACGGCAAGGTGATCGAGATGCGCGGCCAGGCGCTGCCCGGTGGCGGCTACGTGACCAGCTACAACGACATCACCGACTACAAGCACGCGGAGAAAGCACTGCTGGAAGCCAACGAAACGCTGGAACAGCGCGTGGCCGAGCGCTCCCACGAGGCCGAGGTCGCGCAGCAGTCGAAGACGCGCTTCCTGGCGGCGATCAGCCACGACGTGCTGCAGCCGCTGAACGCAGCACGCCTGTTCGCTTCGGCACTGCGCGACAGTGATCACGTGAGCGACGAGCAGAAGCACCTGGCCGAGCGCGTGGACGCGTCGCTGCGCGCGGCCGAAGAACTGCTCGATGGCCTGCTGGATGTATCGCGGCTGGATGCCGGCGGCCTGCACCCGGTGATCGGCGAGTTCGACGTGAGCGCGTTGATGCGCGAGCTGGCCGCCCAGTACACCCCGGTTGCCGCTGGCCGTGGCCTGCGCCTGGACCTGTTCGCGCGCCCGGCATGGGTACGCAGTGACCGCCGCCTGCTGCGCCGCGTGCTGCAGAACTTCCTGGCCAACGCGCTGCGCTATACCCGCCAGGGTCGCATCGTGCTGGCCGTGCGCCAGCGCGGCGACGAAGTGGAGCTGCAGGTCTGGGATACCGGGCCCGGCATTCCCGAGCACCACATGCGGCAGATCTTCGACGAGTTCCACCGCTACCAGCAGCCGTTCGACTGGGGTGAGCAGGGGCTGGGACTGGGGTTGTCGATCTGCCAGCGCATTTCGCGCCTGCTCGACCATCGGTTGAACGCGCGCAGCCGGGTTGGCAAGGGCTCGATGTTCTCGATCATCCTGCCGCGGGTGGCGCCCCTGCCGGGCTACACCGAACTGGCCGCGCCGGTACAGGCTGTCGCCGCGCCGGTGCGCAGCGATTCGCTGGCGGGCCTGCGCGTGCTGTGCGTGGACAACGACGAGGAGATCCTCGACGGCATGCGCGCACTGCTCGGTCGTTGGCAGGTGCAGGTGATCACTGCGGCCACCGTCGACCAGGCGCTGGAGAAGATCGCCGAGCACCCACAGGTGATGCTGGTGGATTACCACCTGCACGACCGCATGGACGGCCTGGATGCGCTGGTGGCGCTGCGCGAAGCCGCCGGTTACCCGCTGCCGGGCGCGCTGCTGACCGCCGATGGCCGCGACGAGCTGAAGCGGATGGCGCGTGAACGGGGCTACCGCGTGCTGACCAAGCCGATCAAGCCGGCCTCGCTGCGCGCCTTCCTGGGCGCGCTGCGCGACGCCCAGTAGTGCCGGCCGCCGGCCGGCAACCACGTAATCGCGGATGTGTTACCCCACGCCGTGCAGGTGTTCGTACAGGATCGTCGCACCGATGATCACCAGGATCACGCCGCCGATGATCTCGGCACGCTTGCCGACCATGCTGCCCAGCACGCGGCCGAGCATGATGCCGACGGTGACCATGCTCAGCGTGCACAGGCCGATCACCGCAGCCATCACGCCGATATGCACGTCCATGAAGGCCAGGCCGATACCCACCGCCATCGCATCGATGCTGGTGGCGAAGCCGGTCAGCGCCAGCTTCCAGAAGCCGTGGTGCTGCGAGGGATCTTCATCGTCCTCGGCGCTGTCCGGGCGCAGGCCGTTGTAGATCATGTGGATGCCCAGCGCGCCGAGCAGGCCGAACGCGATCCAGTGGTCGAAGGCTTCGACGTACTGCAGGGCGGCACGGCCGAGCAGCCAGCCGATGATGGGCGTGATCGCCTCGATGACGCCAAAGATGATGCCGGCACGCAGTGCGTCGCGGAACACCGGCTTGCGCATGGCCGCGCCCTTGCCGATTGCAGCGGCGAAGGCATCGGTGGACATGGCAAAGCCGATCAGGAGGATCGAAATGGGGGACATGGGCAGCGGCTGAGGTCGGGCTAGGACGGACGCACGGCCTGCGCTCGCGCCCAACCTGACGTTGCGCGCGCGGGCCGCTGGTCTCGCCAACCATCATGGTTGTCCACGCCACGGCGCACTGGCCGAGTATGTTGACGTGGACGATTCCTGCGAAGGAATCCGGCTACTCCCCAAGGGGACGCGAAGCTTAGCACCGCGATTCGCGCGTGGCGCATTTCCAGCGAAATGCGCAGGCAGGGCTGGTTTGTATAGCGATGGCTATATCGAGAGCGCAGCGGTGCCGAGTAGTGCCGGCCGCTGGCCGGCATGCGCAACGGCGAGAGCGTGCCAAGCAAGCTTGGCACCTACCGAAGCGGTTTCGGGTGATTTCAGGAACTGAAGGCGATTGCCGGCCGGCGGCCGGCACTACCTTCAGTCTTCTTCCGGCGGCAGCACGATGGCGTCGTCGTCGATGGCCAGCTTGCCGGCCATCAGCACGGCCTGGGTGCGGTTGGTCACGCCCAGCTTGCGCAGGATGGCGGTGACGTGGGCCTTGATCGTCGCTTCGGAGACGTTGAGGTCGTAGGCGATCTGCTTGTTCAAGCGACCAGCGCCCAGCATCTGCAAAACGCGGAACTGCTGCGGCGTCAGCTCACGCAGGCGCTGGCCGACTTCGCGTTCTTCGCTGCCGGTGGGCGGCACGTTGTGCGCTTCCGGCGGAGCCCAGGTCTCGCCATCAAGGATGGTGCCCAGTGCATGGCCGATGGTGTCCGAGTCGGCGGATTTCGGAATGAAGCCCAGCGCGCCGTGGTCGAGCGCGCGGCGCATCACCGTGGCTTCCTCGCGCGCGGACACCACCACCACCGGCAGGTGCGGGTGCAGCGAGCGCATGTGCACCAGCGCGTTGAAACCCTGCGCACCGGGCATGTTGAGATCCATCAGGACCAGGTCGGCGTCGTTGTGCTGGTCGGCCAGTGCATACAGCGCTTCCACGCTGTCGGCCTCGAACAGCTGCACGCCGGGGATGACCCGCTGCACCGCCCCACGCAGGGCTTCGCGGAACAGCGGGTGGTCATCGGCAATCAGGAGGGTGGTCATGGGTCGAGCTTATCGATCAGGAAAAAGAGCGACGTGATGGCAGGTGCAGGACGGGTCGGACACGGCCGGGTCCCTCCTCCCGGCCACGTCCCTGGCGCGTCCTGCGCCTGCAGTCACGCCATCAGCGCACCTTGCGCTCGTCCACCAGCGACGCCACCACGGACGGATCGGCCAGGGTCGAGGTGTCGCCGAGCTGGTCCGGCGCGTTCTCGGCGATCTTGCGCAGGATGCGGCGCATGATCTTGCCCGAGCGGGTCTTCGGCAGGCCCGGTGCCCACTGCAGATGGTCCGGCGTGGCGATCGGGCCGATCTCCTTGCGCACCCACGCGATCAGCTCCTTGTGCAGCTCATCGCTCGGCGCCTCTTCGGCCACCAGGGTGACGTAGGCGTAGATGCCCTGGCCCTTCACGTCGTGCGGGAAGCCGACCACGGCCGCTTCGGCCACCTTCGGATGCGAGACCAGCGCGCTTTCCACTTCGGCGGTGCCGATGCGGTGGCCGGACACGTTGATCACGTCGTCGACGCGACCGGTGATCCAGTAGTAGCCGTCCTCGTCGCGGCGGCAACCGTCACCGGTGAAGTAGCTGCCCGGGTAGGTGCGGAAATACGTATCGATGAAACGCTGGTGGTCGCCGTACACCGTGCGCATCTGGCCCGGCCAGGAATCGCGGATGATCAGGTTGCCCTCGGTCGGGCCGTCCTGGATCTCGCCATCGGCATTGACCAGCGCCGGCTGCACGCCGAAGAAGGGCAGGGTGGCCGAACCCGGCTTCAGATCCATCGCGCCGGCCAGCGGCGAGATCAGGATGCCGCCGGTTTCGGTCTGCCACCAGGTATCGACGATCGGGCAGCGGCTGTCGCCGACCACTTCGTAGTACCAGCGCCAGGCTTCCGGATTGATCGGCTCGCCGACGCTGCCGAGCAGGCGCAGCGTCGCGCGCGAGGTCTTCTTCACCGGCTCCTCGCCTTCGCGCATCAGTGCACGGATGGCGGTCGGGGCGGTGTAGAAGATGGTCACCTTGTGCTTGTCGATGACGTTCCAGAAGCGCGAGGTGTCCGGGTAGTTCGGCACGCCTTCGAACATCAGCGAGGTCGCGCCGTTGGCCAGCGGCCCGTACACGATGTAGCTGTGGCCGGTGACCCAGCCGACGTCGGCGGTGCACCAGTAGATGTCGTCCTCGCGCAGGTCGAACACCGCTTCATGGGTGTAGGCCGCGTACAGCAGATAGCCGCCGGTGGTGTGCAGCACGCCCTTCGGCTTGCCGGTGGAACCGGAGGTGTAGAGGATGAACAGCGGGTCTTCCGCGTTCATGCGTTCCGGTTCGCAGGTGGCCGGCTGGCTGTCCACCACATCGTGGAACCAGCGGTCGCGCGGCGCCTGCATGTCCACCGCGCCGCCGGTGTGGCGCACCACCAGCACGGTTTCCACGGTATTGGTGCCGGGCAGCTTCAGCGCGGCATCGACGTTGGCCTTCAACGGAATCCTGCGGCCACCGCGCAGGCCTTCGTCGGCGGTGATGATCAGCTTGCTCTGGCAGTCGCTGACGCGGTCGGCGATCGAGTTCGGTGCGAAGCCACCGAACACCACCGAGTGGATCGCACCGATGCGTGCGCAGGCCAGCATGGCCACGGCGGCGTCGACGATCATCGGCAGGTAGATGGTGACCCGGTCGCCCTTCTTGACGCCGAGGTTGCGCAGCGCATTGCCGAGGCGGCAGGTGCGCTCGTACAGCTCGCGATAGGTCACGTGCTGGGCCGGTGCATCCGGGCCATCCGGCTCGAACAGCAGGGCGGTCTTGTCGCCGCGCGTTTCCAGCTGGCGATCCAGGCAGTTCACGCTGGCATTGAGCTCGCCATCTTCGAACCACTTGATGTGGAAGTCGGACAGGTCGTAGCTGACGTTCTTGATCTTCGTCGGCTTGCGCATCCATTGCAGGCGCTCGGCGGCCTTGCCCCAGAAACCATCCGGGTCGGTCACCGAAGCCTGGTACTGCTGTTCGTACGACGTCTTGTCGATGCGTGCCTTGGCGGCGAACTGCGGATCGACGGGGTAGATATCAGCCATGGCACCCTCACTTGCACGTTGACTTTGTATGTGCGGTCGCAGCATCGCAGCGACCGATCCCCCTCAGTTTGCCCCATCCACCCCCGGCCGCGTCACCACACTGGTTAGACCATGGTCGAAAGTGAGCGCCCAGCAGGGCCGGGTTCGACCAATGGCGAATAGCCGCTGTGCGTGAACGCCCCGCAGTCTCGGCTCGACCGTGCCCCACGCGCGGCATCACCTTGCCACTTGGGAGAGAGGGCAACATGAGCCACCGTACGTTGAAAGCCGTGCGCAAACCTTTGGCGGCCTGCCTGTTGGTCGCCCTGGTCGCACCGGGCATGGCGTTCGCAGAGACCGCCAAAGAGAAGGCACTGGAAGCACGCGTTGCCGAACTGGAACGCCAGGTCCAGCTGCTGCTGTCTTCGCAGCAACAACAGCAGACCCAGATCAGCCAGACCCAGCAGGCGGTGACCGAAGTCCGCACGGTGCAGGCCGAGCAGAAGCCGGTCGCACGGGTGCCGGCCGGCAAGCAGCCGATCCAGGTCACCACCATCACCCCGGGCGCGGCGCCGGGTACCACGGTCAAGATCGGCGGCTTCATCAAGGCCGATTTCCTGGCCACCCAGACCAGCGATGGCCAGCTGGCCGACGACGCCACCGGCCGTTCGCTGTACCTGCCGGGCCAGACCCCGGTGGAAGGCGCCGGCGGCAGCGGCAAGCGTTCGGGCACCGACTTCAATGCCCACGCCAAGTTCTCGCGCTTCAACCTGGGCATCGACAACGTGAGCGAATCGGGCAACAAGGCCGGTGCGTTCTTCGAAATGGACTTCTTCGGCAACTCGCTGGGCAACCAGACCGCGACCAATACCTACGGTGTGACCCTGCGCCACGCCTACATGTACTGGAACAACTGGATGGCCGGCCAGACCTGGTCCAACTTCATGGACGCGGCCGCACTGCCGGAAGCGGTCGACTTCGTCGGCCCCACCGACGGCGTGATCTTCGTGCGCCAGGCCCAGGTGCGCTACACCCAGGGCGGCTTCAGCGTCGCGCTGGAAAACCCGGAAACCACCACCCTCACCGGTACCCGCAACCCGGTCACCGGCGCCTGGACCAATGCCAGCGCCAACTCCGATCGTGGCAGCCTGCCTGATCTGACGATGCGTTACGGCTGGAAGGGCGACTGGGGCACCTTCGGTGTCGGCGGCATCGTCCGTCAGCTGAAGGTTGACAACCAGGCCACCGGCGCCAAGGCCGACAAGGTGGCCGGCGGCCTGACCCTGGGCGGCAAGTGGGTGATGGGTGACAGCGACTCGCTGCACTACCAGCTGACCGGCGGCGAAGGCATCGCCCGCTACATCGGCCTGGGTATCACCGCCGACAGTGCCTACGACGTGGCCCGCGACGAGCTCAACCCGACCGGCGTGCTTGCCGGCTACGTGGGCTGGCGGCATGCGTTCTCGCCGAAGCTGCGCACCAACCTGATCTACGCGCGCAGCGACTACGACAACGACAGCATCCTCGGCCCGCTGGTGACCAAGAGCGTGCAGAGCATCCGCGGCAACATCTTCTACTCGCCGCTGCCCAAGGTCGATATCGGCGCCGAGCTGATGTACGGCCGTCGCGAAGTGGAGAACGGCAACAAGGGTGACATCACCCGGTTGCAGTTCACCACGAAGTACAGCTTCTGATCGAGCGCCGACCAACGGTCGGCACCTACCGAGATTGAGTGCCGACCAAGGTCGGCACCCACCAACAACGATTGCTTCGGAGGGGAAGCGTCCCATGTCCACTACACCCAGCACCGCACACAAAGCGGGCACCCTGACCAAGGGCCACAAGAAAGTCATCTTCGCCTCGAGCCTCGGTACGGTGTTCGAGTGGTATGACTTCTTCCTGTATGGCTCGCTCGCCGCCATCATCGCCAAGCAGTTCTTCAGTGGCGTCAATGAAACCACGGGCATGATCTTCGCCCTGCTGGCGTTCGCCGCCGGCTTCTTCGTGCGTCCGTTCGGCGCAGCCTTCTTCGGCAGCCTTGGCGACCGCATCGGCCGCAAGTACACCTTCCTGGTCACCATCCTGATCATGGGCATCTCGACCTTCCTGGTCGGCGTGCTGCCCAACTACGCCTCGATCGGCTTCGCCGCACCGGTGATCCTGATCATCCTGCGCCTGGCCCAGGGCCTGGCGATGGGCGGTGAGTACGGCGGTGCCGCCACCTACGTGGCCGAGCACGCGCCGGACGACAAGCGCGGCCTGTACACCAGCTTCATCCAGTGCACCGCCACGCTCGGCCTGTTCATGTCGCTGCTGATCATCCTGGCCTGCCGCTACTTCCTCGGCAACGAAGCCTTCGAAGCCTGGGGCTGGCGCATTCCGTTCCTGGTCTCGATCCTGCTGCTGGGCGTGTCCGTGTGGATCCGCCTGCAGCTGAGCGAATCGCCGCTGTTCCAGCAGATGAAGTCCGAGGGCAAGGGTTCCAAGACCCCGTTCCGTGACAGCCTGAAGGGCGGCAACCTGAAGCTGATGCTGCTGGTCCTGCTGGGTGCTGCGGCTGGCCAGGCGGTGGTCTGGTACGGCGGCCAGTTCTACGCGCTGTTCTTCCTCAGCAGCATGCTGAAGGTCGATGCCACCACCTCCTACCTGCTGATCGCGGCCGCGCTGGCGCTGGGCGTGCCGTTCTTCATCTTCTTCGGCTGGCTGTCCGACCGTATCGGCCGCAAGAAGATCATCCTGGCCGGCTGCCTGCTGGCCGCCGTCACCTACATCCCGATCTTCAAGGGCCTGACCCACTTCGCCAACCCGGCCATCGAAGAGGCCCGCAGCAGCTCGCCGGCCCTGGTCGTGGCCGATCCGGCCACCTGCTCGTTCCAGTTCGATCCGGTTGGCCTGCGCAAGTTCACCAGCTCCTGCGACGTGGCCACCGCCGCGCTGACCAAGGCCGGTGTGCCGTATGACGTGCAACCCGCCGCCGCCGGTTCGCTGGCGATGGTGAACGTGGGCAGCGCCAGCGTCACCTCGTATGAGGCGGCCGGCCTGACCAAGGAAGAGGGCAAGGCCAAGGCCGATGCGTTCGGTGCGGAACTGAAGACCGCCCTGACCACCGCCGGCTACCCGGCCAAGGCCGATGGCGCACGCATCAACATCGCCGGCACGGTGTTCATGCTGTGGCTGCTGGTGCTGTACGTGACCATGGTCTACGGCCCGATCGCCGCCTACCTGGTCGAACTGTTCCCGACCCGCATCCGCTACACCTCGATGTCGCTGCCGTACCACATCGGCAACGGCTGGTTCGGTGGCTTCCTGCCGGCGATCTCGTTCGCGCTGGTGGCCGGTACCGGCAACCTGTACTACGGCCTGTGGTATCCGATCATCATCGCATTGATGTCGGTGGTGATTGGTGGCCTGTTCCTGCGCGAGACCAAGGACGTGGATATCACCAAATAACCGGCGTGCCGACCAACGGTCGGCATCCGCCGGGTTTCAGGGGCCGCGGTGCAGACCGCGGCCTTTTTGTTCGGTAGTGCCGGCCGCTGGCCGGCAAATGCACGATGTCTGCCGGAGTTCCATGGGGCTGCCGGCCAGCGGCCGGCACTACCATTGCGTTGCGCAGCACCCCGTATAGTCGGCCCATGACCATCCTCACTCCGGCCGGCCTCCCCGCCATCCTGCACACCCTGCGCAGCACCTGGCAGGCGCAGCGCCCCTCGCTCGACCAGCGCGAAGCTGACCTGCGCCGTCTGCGCGAGGCGCTGAAGCCGCGCCTGGACGAAATGGCCGAGGCCATCGCCGAGGACTTCGGCCACCGCGCCCACACCGAATCGAAGCTGGCCGATGGCATGAGCGTGCTGTCGGCCATCGACCACCTGCGCCGCCACCTGCGGCGCTGGTCGAAGCCGCAGCGGGTCGGTGCCGGCTGGCGGCTGTGGCCGGCGCGCGCGCAGCTGCGGCCGACGCCGCTGGGGGTGGTCGGGGTGATCTCGCCCTGGAACTACCCGGTCACGCTGGCACTGGTGCCTTTGGCTACCGCCATCGCCGCCGGAAACCACGTGCTGCTCAAGCCTTCGGAACACACGCCGCGCACCAGCGCGTTCCTGGCCGATCTGCTGGCCAGTGTGTTCCCGCCCGATCGGGTGGCGGTGGTGCAGGGTGGGGCGGATGTGGCCGCGGCGGTGTCGTCGCTGCCGCTGGACCATCTGCTGTTCACCGGCTCGACGGCCGTTGGCCGCAAGGTGATGGCCGCCGCCGCCGAGCATCTGGTGCCGGTCACGCTGGAACTGGGCGGCAAGTCGCCGGCCATCGTCTGCCGCGATTTCCCACTGGACAAAGCCGCCGCGCGGCTGGCCACTGGCAAATGGTTCAACGCCGGGCAGACCTGCATCGCGCCGGATTACGTGCTGATCGATACGGTGCGCCAGCGCGAGTTCGTGCAGGCGCTGCAGCAGCAGGTACGCGAGCGCTATGGCGACTTCAGCGATGCCGACGACTACACCCGCATCATCAACGAGGGCCAGTACCGGCGCCTGCAGGGCTATCTGGCGCAGGCGCGCGAACGCGGCGTGCCGGTGATTCCGCTGGCTCAGGTGGACGATGCGCGCGCTGATCGTGAGCGGCTGCTGGTGCCGACCGTGGTGCTGGACCCGCCGGACGACCTGGACCTCATGCGCGAGGAGATCTTCGGGCCGATCCTGCCGGTGCGCGCCTACCCGGACCTGGACGGCGCGCTGGCCGACGTGCTGTCCCGCGACCGGCCGCTGGCGCTGTATCCCTTCAGCCACGACACGGCGGCGGTGGAGCGCATCCTCGGCCAGGTGGTGGCCGGCGGAGTGACGGTCAACGACGCGCTGCTGCACTTCGCCGCCGAAGGCCTGCCGTTTGGCGGGGTAGGGGCCAGCGGCATGGGTGCGTACCATGGCCGGGCCGGGTTCGATGCGATGAGCAAGCGGCTGCCGGTGCTGTGGCAGTCGCGCTGGGCGGCCAGTGACCGGCTGCGGCCGCCGTATTCGAAGATTGCGGGGTTGTTACGGTTCTTGGTGCGGTAACGCCGGTGGGGGTAATGGGGTTGCCGGCCAGCGGCCGGCACTACCTGGTGGGTGCCAACCTTGGTTGGCACACGGTGATTGCCGGCGCCAACCAGGGTTGGCGTCCACCAGGTTATATGGGAGCCCATCAAGGCCCGCCCGGGTAGAATGCCCCCATGAAGATCGCCTCGTGGAACGTCAATTCGCTCAATGTCCGCCTGCCGCACCTGGAGCAGTGGCTCAAAGAGTTCGGCCCGGACATCGTCGGTATCCAGGAAACCAAGCTGGAGGACCACAAGTTCCCCGATTCGGCGCTGATCGCCGCGGGCTACCGCAGCGTGTTCGCCGGCCAGAAGACCTACAACGGCGTGGCGCTGCTGTCGCGTGAGCCGGCGCAGGACGTGCAGATCGGCATTCCCGGCTTCGAGGACGAGCAGAGGCGCGTCATCGCCGGTACCTTCGGCGACCTGCGGGTGATCAACCTGTACGTGGTCAACGGCCAGGACATCGGCACCGACAAGTACGAGTACAAACTCCGCTGGCTGGAGGCGGTGCATGCCTGGATCGCCGAAGAAATGCAGCGGCATCCGAAGCTGATCGTGATGGGCGATTTCAACATCGCCCCGGACGCGCGCGATGTGCACGACCCGGAGGTGTGGAACGAAAACCACATCCTGACCTCCACCGCCGAGCGCGGTGCATTGAACAAGCTGCTGCAGCTGGGCCTGCACGATGGCTTCCGCCTGCACAATGACGAGGCGGGCACCTTCAGCTGGTGGGATTACCGTGCGGCGGGCTTCCGCCGCAACCTGGGCCTGCGCATCGACCTGACCCTGGTCTCCGACGCGCTGAAGGGCAGTGCGGTGGCCTCGGGCATCGACCGCGAGCCGCGCACCTGGGAACGACCGAGCGACCACGCGCCGGCATGGGTGCAGTTGGGTTGAGGTAGCGCCGGGCCATGCCCGGCGACCACAGCGGCGGCTGGGAGACGCCGGGCATGGCCCGGCGCTACCCCTCAGATCACCGTATGCTCTTGCGGGTGAACAGGTTGACGATCGCCAGCAGGATCACCGCACCGATCAGCGAGAACAGGAACGTGCGGATGGTGATCGCTTCGTTAATGCCGCCGCCGAACAGCCAGCCGGAAATCAGCGCGCCGACGATGCCGACCACGATGTTGAGGATGATGCCCTGTTGCGCATCGCGCTTCATGATGATGCTGGCCAGCCAGCCTACGATGCCGCCGACGATCAGCCAGATGATGATGCCCATGATCGAACCTCCGGTGGGGAACTGTGACCAGTTGACGCGCACGGCCGTGAACCCGTCGTGGAATTGCGTGATGGGCGCGTGCGGATGAGCCTGCCAGCCACCCTCGACGGCCCGTGGCGCTTCGGTCCGGTGACGGTCTGGCGACGCCCGCATGTGCCGGGCCACCGCGGCGAACCGCAGGCGCGGCAGGTGCTGGCGCAGGCGCTGGGCGTCGACCCGGAGACGCTGCCACTGGTCCGTGATGACAAGGGCCGGCCGGAGCTGAGCGGCGCGCTGGCCCACTACGGCACCGGCTGGAGCCACAGCGGCGAGGTGCTGCTGGTGGCGCTGGGCGAGGGCGTGCGGCTGGGCGTCGACCTGGAGCTGCTGAGGCCGCGTGCGCGCCTGCTGGAGATCGTGCAGCGCTTCTTCCACCCCGAGGAAGTAGCCTGGCTGGAAAGCCTGGACGAGGCCGGGCGCGAGCACTGGTTCTTCCGTGTGTGGTGCATCAAGGAGGCCATCCTGAAGGCGCACGGGCAGGGCATCTCGTTCGGCCTGCACCGCCTGCAGCTGGCACCGGGGGCCGATGGCGCCCTGCACCTGCGCTGGTGCGACCCGGAACTGGGCGAGGCCACGCGCTGGCACCTGCACGAATGGCAGGCCACCGGCCAGTTCCGTGCGGCATTGGCCTGGTATCCGCACTGAAGCGGGGAATCAGCGCGCAAAACCGGCGATAATGTCGGCATGAGCGAACACCCACTTCCCGCCAGCGTGGCTGCCACGCTGGAACAGGGCCTGGCCAGCATGGGCCTGGACGCCGCGCTGGCGCCGCCGCTGCTGCGCTACCTGGCCCTGCTGCACCGCTGGAACGGCACCTACAACCTCACCGCCATCCGCGATCCGCAGGAGATGGTCACCCGCCACCTGCTCGACTCGCTGGCGATGCAGCCGTTCGTGGCCGATGGCAGCCTGGCCGACCTCGGTACCGGCCCCGGCTTGCCCGGCATCCCGCTGGCGATCGCCTGCCCGGGCCTGCAGGTCACCCTGGTCGAGAGCAACGGCAAGAAGGCGCGCTTCATGCGCGAGGCCGTGCGCCAGCTCGGCCTGGGTAACGCCCGCGTGGCCGAATCGCGCGCCGAGGCGCTGGACGAGGCCGGCCACTATGACCAGCTGACCGCGCGCGCGATGGACACCCTGGCCGGCATCGTCCGCGTCGGTGGCCACCTGCTGCGCCCCGGCGGCGTGCTGCTGGCCATGAAGGGCGTCTACCCGCATGAAGAGATCGCGGAGCTGCCGGCTGGCTGGCAGGTACGTGAGGTGACCCCGTTGAGCGTGCCCGGCCTGGCCGGCGAACGCCACCTGGTCACTGTTACAGGCCCCTGATTCCCGCCGCCAGCCCCTTGTGGAACAACGGGTTGGCGATCCACGATTTCCGCAAGGGGCCGGTTGTACGCATAATGACCGGTCCCAGCACACGTCGACGAGGCACACCCGCATGGCCCGCATCATCGCCATCGCCAACCAGAAGGGTGGCGTCGGCAAGACCACGACCGCCGTCAACCTGGCCGCTTCCCTGGCCAACGCACCCAAGCGCGTGCTGTTGGTCGACCTGGATTCGCAGGGCAACGCGACCATGGGCAGTGGCGTGGACAAACGAGAGCTGGCCGCCTCCACCTGTGACCTGCTGCTCGGCGAGAACAGCGCCGCCGATGTGCGCGTGCAGACTGCAGAGGGCTACGACCTGCTGCCCGGCAACATCGACCTGACCGCCGCCGAGATCCAGTTGATGGGGCAGAGCGAGCGCGAGCAGCGCCTGAAGCGCGCGCTGGCGCCGATCCGCGACGAGTACGACTACATCCTGATCGACTGCCCGCCGGCGCTGTCGCTGCTGACGCTCAACGCGCTGGCCGCCGCCGACTCGGTGATCGTGCCGATGCAGTGCGAGTACTACGCGCTGGAAGGCCTGAGCGCGCTGGTGGAAACCATCGAGGCGCTACGCACCAGCCTGAACCCGGCGCTGGAGATCGAAGGCGTGCTGCGCACCATGTTCGACGTGCGCAACAACCTGGCCAACGCGGTCTCGGCCGAGCTCACCGAGCACTTCGGCGACCGCGTGTTCCGCACCATCGTGCCGCGCAACGTGCGCCTGGCCGAGGCGCCCAGCCATGGCCAGAGCATCGTCGGCTACGACCGCGCCTCGCGCGGTGGCGTGGCCTACCTGGGCCTGGCCGGCGAGATCATCCGCCGCAACAACGAACGCAACAAGGCCACCAAGGCCGTGGAGACCGTCTGATGACCAGCAGCAAGCCGGCAGCCAAGAAGCGAGGCCTCGGCCGTGGCCTGGATGCCCTGCTCGGTCCCAAGGGGGCGGTCAGCCAGGTGCAGGCCACCACCGCGGTGATCGAACCGCTGCCGGGTGAAGTGCTGCGCAAGCTGGCCGTGGGCCAGCTGCAGCCGGGCAAGTACCAGCCACGTCGCGAGATGGACGAGGGCAAGCTCTCCGAGCTGGCCGACTCGATCAAGTCGCAGGGCGTGATCCAGCCGATCCTGGTGCGCCAGCTGCCGGCGGGCAACTACGAAATCGTCGCCGGTGAGCGCCGCTGGCGCGCCTCGCAGCTGGCCGGCCTGGACGAAGTGCCGGTGGTGGTGCGCGAGCTGGAAGACCGCACCGTCATCGCGATGGCGCTGATCGAGAACATCCAGCGCGAAGACCTCAACCCGCTGGAAGAAGCCGAGGCGCTGCAGCGCCTGATCAGCGAGTTCACCCTGACCCATGCCGAGGCCGCCGAGGCCGTTGGCCGCTCGCGCGCGGCGGTGTCCAACCTGCTGCGCCTGCTGGAGCTGCCGGTGGCGATCCGCCTGCTGCTGGAAACCCGCCGCCTGGAAATGGGCCACGCCCGCGCGCTGCTGACCCTGGCTCCCGAGCTGGCCGGCAAGCTGGCGCAGGAAGCGGCCGATGAAGGCTGGTCGGTGCGCGAGGTCGAGCGTCGTGCGCAGGCCTTTGCGGCCGGCAAGGTGCCGAACAACCGCCCGGTGGCCACGCCGAAGGTGCAGCAGGCCGACATCGCCTCGCTGGAAACCGAGCTGTCCGAAGCCCTGGGGGCCAAGGTGGCGATCAACCATGGTCGCGGCGGCAAGGGCAAGCTGATCATCCACTACACCGACCTGGATACCCTGGACGGCGTGCTGGAAAAGCTGCGCACGCGCCAAGGCTGAGCCTGGTGCGGTGACGGGGGACGCGGCGTGCCGGGTCCCGCCGGTGACAGGGAACGTACCGCCGCGCGCGCCGTGGCCTCATCAGGGAGCAGGACATGAGCAACGAATACGAGGACGTCAGCCCGGACGGCACCCAGATACTGGTGCACCAGCGCGAAAAGGACTTCGTGCTCGCCACCGGCGAAGAACAGCATATCGAGGCGATCAGCGACCACATCGCGCGCCATCTCGGACCGATCGCCACGGTCCTGCACGAAATCATCTCCGACCTGGTGCACATCGACGTGCACGTGGTGCCTCCCAATGACCACTGCCCGCATGTGCGGCTGGTGACCTCCGGCATGAGCGATCTGCCGATGACCGTGCCCGCCGAGCTGGACGCGGACGTGCCGCGCTACATGGAACTGATGGTGACCCTGCCGGCTGACTGGCCGATCTCGCAGGAGGCCTTCGAGGATGAGCGCAACTACTGGCCCGTGCGACTGCTGAAGGGCATGGCGCGGCTGCCGCACGAGTACGACACCTGGCTGGGCTTCGGCCACACCATCCCCAACGGCCATCCCAGCGAACCCTACGCGCCGGGCGTCGGCTTCGACGGTGCCATCGTTCTGCCGCCGGTGACTGCTCCGGACGACTTCGCCGCGCTGGAACTGGACGATGGCAAGACCATCAGCTTCATGTCCCTGGTCCCGCTGTATCCGGAAGAGATGGACCTGAAGCTGAAGAAGGGCGCCGAGGCGCTGCTGGACCGCTTCGATGCGAAGAAGATCCAGGACGTGATCGAACCCGGCCGTACCAACGTGGCCAGGAAGCGTTTCGGTTTGTTCTGAGACCGGTAACATCAGGGGCCTGACCTTCGTTTCCAGGCCCCTGTCATGACCATCCTGCTCACCGGCGCTGCCGGCTTCATCGGTGCCTACACCGCCCGCGCGCTGCTGGAGGCCGGCCAGGCCGTGGTCGGCTTGGACAACTTCAACGACTACTACGATCCGCAGATCAAGCGCGACCGCGTGGCCGCGCTGTGCCCGGCGCTGGACCTGCGCACGCTGGACCTGACCGATCGCGAGGGCCTGGCGGCGCTGTTCGACGAAGTGCAGCCGACCGCGGTGATCCACCTGGCCGCGCAGGCCGGCGTGCGCTATTCGCTGGAAAACCCGCACGCCTACGTCGACAGCAACCTGGTCGGCTTCGTCAACATGCTCGAGCTGTGCCGCCACCGTGGCGTGCAGCACCTGGTGTATGCGTCGAGCAGCTCGGTCTACGGCGATTCGGCCACGCCGCCGTTCTCCGAGGACCAGCGCGTGGACCAGCCGCGCTCGCTGTACGCGGCGACCAAGGCCGCCAACGAGCTGATGGCCTACACCTACGCGCAGCTGTACGGCCTGCATGCCACCGGCCTGCGCTTCTTCACCGTGTATGGCCCGTGGGGCCGGCCGGACATGGCACCGCTGTTGTTCTCGCGTGCGGTGCTGGCCGGGCGGCCGATCGACGTGTTCAACGAAGGCCACATGCAGCGAGACTTCACACATGTTTCCGACATCGTGTCGGGTATCCTCGGCGCCCTCGCGCATCCGGCCGATGGTCCCGTGCCGCACCGGGTGTTCAACCTCGGCAACCACACGCCGGTCGAGCTGGAGCGCTTCATCAGCGTGATCGAGCAGGCCGCCGGCCGCCCCGCGCAGAAGGTCTACAAGCCCATGCAGCCCGGCGACATGGTGCGCACGATGGCTGATACCCGACGCGCACATGACGCTTTCGGCTTCGATGCGGTGACCCCGATCGAAGAAGGCCTGCCGCCTGTGGTGCAGTGGTGCCGCGAGTATTTTGGCGATCGCGCCTGAGGATGGATCCTCACGCCGCGGGGTTCATCTTCGGATAACCTCGGTTTCGGAGAATGCGCGGTCTTTGTCCCCCCTTTGGCCGAGTGCCTTATGAGCCAACCCGAGCTTTCCGTTGTCGTCCCGGTATTCAACGAGCGCGATAATGTCGCCCCGCTGGTCGCCGAAATCACCGCCGCGCTGCGTGGGCGGTTGCCGTTCGAGATCGTCTACATCGACGATCACTCGCGCGATGACACCCTGGCGGTGCTGCAGGGCCTGAAGGCGACCACGCCGGAACTGCGCGTGCTGCACCATGTGAACCAGAGCGGGCAGAGCACCGCCGTGCGCACCGGCGTCAAGCACGCGCGGGCGCCGTGGATCGCGACCCTGGATGGCGATGGCCAGAACGATCCGGCCGATATTCCCAAGCTGCTCGCCGCGCGCGACGCCGCCGAGGCGCAGGTGAAGCTGTTCGCCGGCTGGCGCGTCAACCGCCAGGACAGCGGCAGCAAGCGCTGGGCCAGCAAGTGGGCCAATGCCATCCGTGCACGCATGCTGCGCGACGATACGCCCGACACCGGTTGCGGCATCAAGCTGTTCGAACGCAGTGCGTTCCTCGACCTGCCGTACTTCGACCACATGCACCGCTACCTGCCGGCGCTGATGCAGCGTGCCGGCTGGAAGACCACCAGCGTGCCGGTCAATCACCGCCACCGCACCGCCGGTGTCTCCAAGTACAACAACCTCGGCCGTGCGCTGGTCGGCATCCGTGACCTGCGTGGCGTGGCCTGGCTGATCACCCGCAGCAAGCGCACTGCGGTGGAGGAGCGTTGATGGATCTGGAGCTGCACTGGCTCGACCAGCCCCTGACCTGGCTGTACTGGACCGGCCTGCATGTGACCGGCTGGAAGCTGATCGGCTACACCGGCGCGCTGATGTTCGGTGGCCGCTGGCTGGTCCAGTTCGTCGCCTCCAAGCGTGCAGGCAAGCCGGTGATCCCGCGCCTGTTCTGGTACATGAGCGTGGTCGGCAGCCTGATGACGCTGAGCTACTTCCTGTTCTCGGCCAAGCAGGACTCGGTGGGCGTGCTGCAGAACCTGTTCCCGGCGTTCACCGCGCTGTACAGCCTGCACCTGGACATCAAGCACCGGGGCTGGAAGCGGGACAGGGCCAGCCACTAGGTCTTCGGTAGATGCCGACCTTGGTCGGCGCTGGGATTCTCCGGGTGCCAACCAAGGTTGGCAGCTACCAGAGCGGCCGTGCACCGGTAGCGCCGGGCCATGCCCGGCGGCTGTATCCGTCGGCCGCGCTGCGCGCTCGCGGGGCATGGCCCCGCGCTACCGTGCGCCTTCGGCGCTGGGTCTCCCCGCGTGCCGACCAAGGTCGGCAGCTACTGGGCACGGCCAAGGCAGGACCTTCGTCCCATGCCACGGGCGGTGGGGGGTGCCATGATCGGGGTCTGCCTTCCCGGGAACCTGTGCTCGTGAAAACCCGTCTTGCCGTTGCCCTGCTGATCGCCCTGTCCGCCCCCGCCGTGGCCCTGGCCGCGCCGCCCGCCACCGCCGCACCGGCCAGCGTGGCCACTGAATCGCCCGCCGACGCCGCCTTCCGCGCGCTGTACGAGAAGGAATGGAAGTGGCGCCAGCAGGGCGGCGGTGAAGCCAGCGAGGACGAGGACGCCCCGGCCAACGCCACCCGCATGCCCGACATCGGCCCGGCTGCGCAGCAGGCACGCCTGAAGGTGTGGGACGAAACCCTCGCCGCGCTGAAGAAGATCGATCCGAAGACCCTGTCGCCCGACAACCAGGTCAACTACGCGATCTACCACGACCAGGTGTTCAACCTGGCCGAAGAGACGCGCCTGCGCGGCTACGAGATGCCGTTCAACGCCGACTCCTCGTTCTGGTCCAACCTGTCCTTCATGGCCCGGCGCGAGATGAAGACCGCGCAGGACTACCAGAACTACATCGCCCGCCTGAACGATGTGCCGCGCTACTTCGGCCAGCAGACCGAGAACATGCGGGCCGGCCTGAAGCGTGGCTTCAGCGTGCCGCGTGCCGTGCTCGATGGTCGCGAAGTGTCCATCGCCACCGTCGCCGAGCTGAAAGACCCGACCGAGTCGCCGCTGTACGCGCCGTTCAAGAAGCTGCCCAACAGCATCCCGGCCGCCGAACAGGCCAGGCTGCAGGCGCAGGCGCGCGCGGCGATCAGCGGCAAGGTCGTGCCGGCGTTCCAGCAGCTGCGCACCTTCTTCGTCAACGAATACGTGCCGCAGGCGCGCACCACCCTGGCCGCCGAAGCGATGCCGGACGGCAAGGCGTACTACAAGCAGCAGATCCACGAATACACCACGCTGGACCTGTCGCCGGACGAGATCCACCGCATCGGCCTGGGTGAAGTCGAGCGCATCCAGAAGGAAATGAACGACATCATCAAGCAGGTGAAGTTCAAGGGCAGCTTCGCCGAGTTCCTGACCTTCCTGCGCACCGATCCGCAGTTCTACGCCAAGACCCCGGAGGAGCTGCTGTCGCGCGCGGCATGGATCTCCAAGCGGGCCGACGGCCAGCTCGGCAAGTACATGACGCTGCCACGTGCGCGCTTCACCATCGTGCCGGTGCCGCCGGACATCGCACCGTTCTGGACCGCCGGCCGTGGTGGCATGGGCACCTACTGGCTCAACACCTACAACCTGCCGTCGCGCCCGTTGTACAACCTGCCGGCGCTGACCCTGCATGAATCCGACCCGGGCCACTCGCTGCAGGGGGCGATTGCCGCCGAGCAGAAGAACCTGCCCGAGTTCCGCCGCAACGCCTACATCTCTGCCTATGGCGAAGGCTGGGCGCTGTACTGCGAGAAGCTGGGCGTGGAGATGGGCATCTACGAAACCCCGTACGAGGATTTCGGTCGCCTGACCTACGAAATGTGGCGCGCGGCGCGCCTGGTGATCGACACCGGTGTGCACAGCAAGGGCTGGACCCGCGAACAGGCGTTGGCCTACCTGCGTGACCACACCGCGCTGAGCGAGCATGAAGTCACCACCGAAGTGGACCGCTACATCTCCTGGCCGGGCCAGGCGCTGAGCTACAAGCTGGGCGAGATCGCCATCGTGCGCCTGCGTGCGCAGGCCGAGAAGGAGCTGGGCGACAAGTTCGACATCAAGGGCTTCCACGACACCCTGCTCAAGCAGGGCTCGGTGCCGCTGCCGGTGCTGGAACAGCAGATCCAGGCCTACATCGCTGAGCGCAAGAAGGCCTGACCCGACGCGTCGCCGGGCATGGCCCGGCGCTACCGGAACGTGCGGTGGTAGCGCCGGGCCATGCCCGGCGAGCGCGAAGCGCGGTAGACGGGGTCGGAACCCTTTCCCACGGAAAGGGCTCCGACCCCGGCATCACATCACCCCACCGCCCGCGGCTTGGCCACCCGTGCCGCGAAAGTCGGCAGCACCAGCAGGGTCAGCACGGTGGCGGTGATCAGGCCACCGATCACCACCGTCGCCAACGGCTTCTGCACCTCGGCACCGGAACCGCTGGCGATCGCCATCGGTATGAAGCCGACGATCGCCACCAGCGCCGTGGTCAGCACCGCGCGGATACGGCTGGAGGCACCGTTGATCGCCGCCTGCAATGGCAGTTCACCGGCATCCAGGCGTTCGCGGATCGCCTGCATCAACACCAGACCATTCAAGGTGGCCACGCCGGAGACGGCGATGAAGCCGACCGCCGCCGACACCGAGAACGGCATGCCACGCAGCAGCAGCGCGAGGATGCCGCCGACCAGCGCCAACGGCACGCAGCTGAACACCAGAATGGCCTCCTTGCCGCTGCGCAGGGCCATGAACAGCAGGCTGCCGATCAGCAGGAACACCACCGGCACCACCGTCGCCAGCCGCTTCTCAGCGCGCTGCAGGTTCTCGAACTGGCCGCCCCAGGTCAGGTAGGCACCCGGTGGCAGCGCCACGTCGGCCACCGCCGCTTGTGCTTCACCGACGAAGCCACCCAGATCACGCCCACGCACGTTGGCCTGCACCACCACGCGGCGGCTGCCGTTGTTGCGGCTGATCTGGTTCGGCCCTTCGCTGACCGTGATGCGCGCGACCGACGACAGCGGAATCACCAGCCCCGATGGCGTGGCGATCGGCAGTGATGCGAGCTGGTCCGGATCGTTGCGCGAGGCATCGTCCAGGCGCACCACCACGTTGAAGCGACGGTCGCCCTCGAAGATCTTGCCGGCCGCAGCACCACCGATGCCGGTGGACAGTGCATCGCTCACGTCCGCGGCAGTCAGGCCGTACTGCGCCGCCGCCACGTGGTCGATGGCCACATTGAGCGTGGGCAGGCCGGAGATCTGTTCCACCCGCACGTCGGCCGCACCGTTCACCGCACGCAGCTTCAACGCCACCTGGTCGGCCACCTTCTGCAGCTGGCTGAAGTCATCGCCGAAGATCATCACCGCCAGATCGGTACGCACGCCGGAAATCAGTTCGTTGAAGCGCAGCTCGATCGGCTGGCTGAACTCGAAGCTGTTGCCCAGCTGCTGTCCGGCCAGCGTTTCGAAGCGCGCCACCAGCGCGTCCTTGCCCAGCTTCGGATCGGGCCAGTCCTTGCGTGGCTTCAGCACGATCACGCTGTCGGAGATGTTGGTCGGCATCGGGTCGATCGCCGCCTCGGCGGTACCGGTGCGCGAGAACACGGTCTCCACTTCCGGCTGCTTGGCGATTGCCCTTTCCAGTGCCAGCTGCATCGCCAGTGACTGTTCCAGCGAGGTCGACGGCACGCGCAGGGCCTGCATCGCCACGTTGCCTTCATCCAGCGTCGGCATGAACTCGCGGCCCAGCAGCGAGAAAGAGCCGACGCCCACCACCACCATCATTACCGCACCAGCCAGTACCGTGCGCGGATGCGCCACGGCCTTGCGCACCACCGGTTCGATGCGCGCACGCAGCACGCGGATCAGTTTCGTCTCGTGCTCGCCATCATCGGCATGCGCATCACCGTCCTTGACCTTCGGCTCGCGCACCAGCAGTGCGGCCATCGCCGGCACGAAGGTGAAGGAGAAGATGAAGGCACCGACCAGGGCCAGCATGAAGGTCGCCGCCATCGGGTGGAACGTCTTGCCCTCCACACCTTCCAGCGTGAGGATCGGCGCGAACACCAGCAGGATGATCAACTGGCCGAAGGCCGCAGGGCGCGCCATCTTCATGGCCGAATCGGCGGCCACGCGCAGGCGTTCCATCGCGGTCAACGCACGGCCCAGTTCGGCACGGCGCTGGCCCAGCATCAGCAGCGTCGACTCGACCACGATCACTGCACCGTCCACCAGGATGCCGAAGTCCAGCGCACCCAGGCTCATCAGGTTGCCGCTGATGCCGAAGCGGCTCATGCCGATCACCGCGAACAGGAACGACAGCGGAATCACCAGCGCGGTGATCGTCGCCGCACGCAGGTTGCCCAGCAGCAGGAACAGCACCACCACCACCAGCAGCGCGCCCTCGGTGAGGTTCTTGGCCACGGTCTTGATGGTGGAATTGACCAGCACGCTGCGGTCCAGCACCGGTGCCGCCACGATGTCGGCCGGCAGCGACGTGTTCACCTGCTCCAGGCGCGCGGCCGCGGCCTGGGCCACGGTGCGGCTGTTGCCGCCGGCAATCATCAGCGCGGTGCCCAGCACGGCTTCGTGGCCGTTGCGGCTGGCCGCACCCAGGCGCGGTGCGCGGCTCAGCTCGACCTCGGCCACATCGGACACGCGCACCACCACGCCATTGCGGGTGGCCACCGGGGCCTGTGCCAGATCCTCGGTGGTCAGCGCCAGGCCGTCAGCACGTACCACCAGGCCTTCGCCGGCACGCTGTACGAACCCGGCACCGGCCTGCACGTTGGAGCGCTGCAGGGCAGTGACCAGATCGGCCAGACCGAGGCCGTGCGCGGCCAGTCGGGCGCTGTCCGGATGCACGCCATATTCCTTTACATAACCACCGACCGTATCGACGCCGGCCAGCCCCGGGCTGGAACGCATCTGCGGCGCGATGATCCAGTCCTGCACGGTGCGCAGGTAGGTGGCGCGTTCTTCCGGCGTACGCAGCAGGTTGCCTTCCGGCGTGCGGTAGACCTCACCGGCCTGCCAGCCGGCTTCACCGGGCTTGGCCAGCCTGGCTGGATCGAACGTGGTGAAGTCCACGGTCCACATCAGCACTTCGCCGAGGCCGGTGGTGACCGGCGACAGCATCGGCGACGCGCCATCGGGCAGGTCTTCGGATGCCTCGCGCATGCGTTCGGCCACCTGCTGGCGGGCGAAGTAGATGTCGGTCGCATCGGTGAAGATCGCGGTCACCTGCGAGAAGCCATTGCGCGACAGCGAACGCGTGGTGGTCAGGCCGGGAATGCCGGCCAGCGCGGTTTCCAGCGGATAGGTCACCTGCCGCTCGATCTGCTCCGGGGGCAGCGCCGGTGCCACCGTGTTGATCTGCACCTGGCGGTTGGTGATGTCCGGTACTGCGTCGATCGGCAGCTTGCCCAGCTGGAACAGGCCCACGGCAGCGATCAGCGCCGCCATGAACACCACCAGCCAGCGGTGGCGCACCGCTGTTTCAATGATCAGCTTGAACATGGTCGCCTCCTCAGTGGCCGTGCTCGGCTTCGCCCTTGGCCAGTTCGGCCTTGAGCAGGAAGGCGTTGGCACCGACGATGCGCTCGTTGCCGGTCAGCCCACCGAGGATCTCGATGCGGTCGCCGGCACGGCGCCCGGCCAGCACCGGCTGCGCCTTGAAGCCGCCATCGACGGCGACGAACACCGCGCTGCTGCCATCAACGTTCTGCACCGCATCGGCGGGCACGCTGAGCGAACCGTCCTGGCCTTCGGTGACCACCACCGCCGAAACCGGCGAACCGGCCGGCGGCAGCGAAGCATCCACCGGCGTGGCGCGGATCACCGCGACGCCGCCCTGCTGGCGCACATCGGCGGCCGAACCGGTGACGGTGGCGGTGAAGCTGCCACCCGGCACGCTCACTTCCAGCTTCATGCCGGGCGTGACCTGTGCGGCCAGCGCGGGCGGCGCGGTGAACACCAGTTCGTTCATCGACGGGTCGGCGACATCGGCCACCGCGCTGCCGGCAGCGACCACGCCACCCGGGGTGACCTGCACGTTGCCGACGATGCCGGCCACCGGGCTGGTGATGCGCACGCGGCCACTGGCATCGGGCGCACCGTTGGCGGCGGCCTGTGCCTGCGCGGCAGCGGCCTGGGCCTGTGCCGCCAGCGAGCGGGCGCGCGAGGCCTCCAGTTCCTGGCGGGCGACCACGCCCTGGTCGACCAGCGCCTTGTCGCGGCCATAGGCCAGGCGCGCGGCCTCGGCTTCGGCCGAAGCGGCCAGCGCATTGGCGCGGAACACCGCGGCCTCGCCACTGACCACGATCGCCAGTGCCTGGTTCTGCTTCACCGCCGTGCCCGGCGCGACCAGCACGCGTTCGACGCGGCCGGTCACCGTGGAGGCCACCGACGCGCGTGCGCCCACCGACGGCTCGACGCGGCCTGACAGGCGCGTGGAGCCACCGCCGCCGCGGCCGATCGCGACCACTTCAATACCGGACGCCTTGATCTGCTCAGGCGTCAACTGCACCACGCCTTCATCGGCGTCGGCCGGGGCCTTGGCGGTTTCCGCCTTGGCCTGTTTGCTGTCGGCGGCATGCCCGTGGCCATCGTCGGTGCCGGCCTTGGCCGCAGCGGGGTCTTCATTGGCAGGCGTCTGCGCATTGCCGGCGCAGCCGGCCAGCAGCACGGTCAGCAGCACGCCGCCGATCAGCGGGAAGGTACGGGAGAGAGTCATTTGGCCTCCACAAAGGGTGCGCGCCCTTCAAGCCGGGCAAGATCGATTTCGGCGCCGACGCGCGACAGGCGCGCGTCCACGGCGGTGCCGCGGGCGGCGATGAGGGCGCTGCGCGTGCTGCGCAGTTCCAGCTGCGAGATGCGTCCGGCGTCGAAGCCGACGCGTGCGAGGCGATACGCCTCTTCGGCGGCGACCACGCTTTCATCGGCGGCGCGGGTGCGGCTGCCGGCCGCCTTCAGCCCGGCCACGGCAGACAGGCGTTCGGCCTCGCTGTCGCGGCGCTGCTGGTCCAGGCGTGCCTCGGCCGCGCGCTGGTCGGCATTGGCGGCGCGGATGCCTCCGCGGTTGCGGTCGAACAGCGGGATGCTGAGGCTGATCCCGAGGTTGTAGGCACGCTCGCCGCCTTCGCGGAAGCGGGTCTGCGCGGCGGTGACGCTCAGATCGGGCAGGGCGCGCTTGCGCTCCACGTCGACCAGCTTGCCGGCTGCATCGGCTTCGGCTTCGGCGATGCGCACGGCCAGCGCCACGTCGGTGGCGCCACGCGGCAGCGGCGGGGCACGGTCGAGCAGGCTGTTGTCGATCGATTGCACCGGCGCATCCAGCAGCGCGGCACCGGCCAGGCGGGCCAGCGCGGCGTCGCGGAACGCCTGCGCTTCATCCAGCGCAGCGCTGGCATTGGCCACTTCGCTCTGCGCCTGCACCGCGCGCAGCTGCGGTTCGCGGCCCTGCTTGACCATCGCGTTGACCGCATTGGCGTCATCGCGGGTGAGGGTCAGCGCCTCTTCGGCCAGGGAGTAGCGGCGCAGTGCACTTTCCGCCTGTGCGTAGACCACCGCCAGCTGGCTGGCCACGTCGCTGCGGCTTTGGGCACCACGCAGGTTGGCGGCCTGTGCCTCGGCACGGGCGGCACGGACACGCGCGCCACGCTGGCCCCAGACCTCCAGCGGCTGGGACAGGGTAAGCACGGTATCGGCCTTGCCCATGCCGCCATAGGAGCCGGTGCCCCAGGCGTTCTCTGCGGAGTAGGAGAGGGAAGGGTTGGGCAACGCGCGGGCCTGGTCGGCGCGCGCGTCGGCGGCCTCGGCCAGCGCCGTACCCACACGGGTACCGGGCAGCTGGTCCAGGCGTTCAAGCAGGGTGTCGTAGGAAGGGGCGGCTTGCGCCATCGCCGATGCCGCCGGGGCCAGGCCCAGCAGCACAGCGACGACGAGCCCGGCCGCGCGCGGCGACCGAGGTGTCAGGATCGACATAGGGGGATTCCGGTTGTGAGTGAAACGGGAGCCCGCAATCGCGGGACGCGCTCAACTCACGCCCGGGGAGGACGCGTCAATTCATCCTGGGCGACCGCATAGGTCGCCGCATCGCCCGCACTCATCCAGCGCGCCGGCAGCGGCGCACCGAAGGCGGCGAGGGTGCTGGCCGGCAGGCTCAGATTGGAGTGGTGGCAGTGGTTGTGGCCACAGGCACCGACGTGCTTGCCGTCGGCATCGCCATCGGCATCCGGTGCGGACTCCACGTGCACCGTGCTGGCGTGCGGTTCCACCGTGCAGGCCAGCGCGTCGGCCACCGGTACGACCACGAATGCCGCCATCAGCAGCATCAGCAGGTACGAGCGAAGGTGGCGGGAAATCCGGCGCATGAAGGGGAGGCTAGCAAGCGGTTTTCGCCGGATACAATATCAATGGCCACCTCGGGAATTCGTCGGAATCTCCCGTTCAGGTGGGCGGTCTGGGGGGCCATCTGCCTTGGTGGCTGCCGATCTTCTGCCCTGGTGGGTGTCGACCTTGGTCGACACGCATTTCAACCCCCCGGCACATTGCCGGCCAGCGGCCGGCACTACCGGTCTGCTGGCAGCTTCGCGATCACCTTGATCTCGAACTGGAACCCGTACAGCCAGGTCACGCCGATGCCGGTCAGGGTCGGGTGCGGCGCCTCGCCCCAGTACTCGGGCACGATCGCCCAGGCCTTCTCGAAGTTCTTCTCGGGATCGACCAGGAACACGGTCACGTCGATCACGTCATCGAAGGTGCAGCCCGCAGCAGCCAGCACCGCGTTGAGATTCTCGAAGGCGCGGCGCACCTGGGTTTCGAAATCCGGCTCGGGCGAGCCGTCCTCGCGGCTGCCGACCTGGCCGGAGACGAACAGGAAGCCATTGGATCGGATCGCCGGCGAGTAACGGTTGCGCTCGTACAGGGCCTGGCGACCGGCGGGGAAAACGACATCACGCTGTGACATGGGCAAGATCCCGTGGGAGAGAACGCCCATCCTCCGCGCCAGCGCTGTCTGGATAAACCGCGATGATCGGCCTAGATTGATTGCCGATCCCAAACAATCATGGCCCACCATGGACCGTTTCGAGGCGATGCGGGCCTTTGCCCGCGTGGTGGAAACCGGCAGCTTCACCCGCGCCGCGCAGACCCTGCAGATCAGCCGCACCACGGCCACCCAACTGGTGCAGCAGCTGGAGGCGCACCTGCGGCTGCGCCTGCTCAACCGCACCACGCGCCGGGTCAGCGTCACCGCCGATGGCGCGGCCTATTACCCGCGCATCGCCCGCCTGCTGGCCGAGCTGGAAGAGGTGGAGGGCGGGCTGGGCGACGCGGCCAGCCAGCCGCGCGGCCGCCTGCGGGTCGATGTGCCCGGGCCGTACGCGCGGCTGCGGCTGGTGCCGGCGCTGCCGGATTTCCAGGCGCGCTACCCGGAGATCCAGCTGGACATCGGCGTCAGCGACCGCGAGGTTGATGTCATCGCCGACAACGTCGACTGCGTGATCCGCGGCGGCACCCCGGCCGACCCGGCACTGGTGGCGCGGCCGTTGGCTGCGCTGCCGATCGGTTTCCACGCCAGTCCGGGTTATGTGCAGCGTTTCGGGCTGCCAGCCGATCCGCGCGCGCTGGAAGGACCCGACCACCACATGGTCGGCTTCCTCAGCCCGCGCAGTGGCCGGGCCCGGGCGTTCAGCGCGCAGCGCGGCGATGAGCGCGTTGAGGTGCAGGGCCGCTACACGGTCGGCTTCGATGACGGCAACGCCTATCTGGCCGCGGCGTTGGCGGGGCTGGGCGTGGTCGCGTTGCCCAGCTACATGGCCGAACCACACGTGGCGCGTGGCGAGCTGCTGCCGGTGCTGCAGGACTGGCAGCTGCCGCCGATGCCGATGCATGTGATGTTTCCGCCGAACCGGCACATGAGCCAGCGGCTGCGGGTGTTCATTGATTGGGTGGTGGAAGCGTTGGGGTGATGCACACGCACCTGTAGAGCCGAGCCCACGCTCGGCTGCTTCTCGCTCCAACGCTCAAGGCCAGCGCTTCGCGCGTGAGCCGAGCACGGGTTCGGCTACAGGGAGGGCTTCCTGCTGCAGGCATGCGAAAATCATCGCGGCACGCAACAGGAACCATCGCCACGCATGAATCGCATCGTCGCACTGGACACCGAAACCACCGGCATCTCCCACCGCCTGGGGCACCGGGTGATCGAGATCGGTGCCGTCGAACTGATCGATGGCCAGCTCAGCGGCCGCCAGTTCCACACCTACCTGCAGCCGCAGCGCAGGGTCGACTGGGGCGCGCAGCGCGTGCACGGCATCAGCGATGCGATGCTGGTGGGCAAGCCACTGTTTTCCAGCAAGGCCGCCGAACTGCTCGACTTCCTGCGCGGCAGCGAGATGGTCGCGCATAACGCCACCTTCGACGTGGGTTTCCTGGACAACGAGCTGCGCCTGGCTGGCATCCCCGGCACGCTGGCCCAGCACTGCCGCATCACCTGCAGCCTGAAGCTGGCGCGCGGGCGCTGGCCCGGCCAGGGCAACAAGCTGGATGATGTCCTGCAGCGCCTGCGCATCCCCGGCAACCGGGGTCTGCACGGCGCGTTGAAGGATGCCCATCTGCTGGCCCAGGTGATTCCGCACCTGCGTTGAGGCCTGGCCGCCGTTACATCGGCCGCAACCAGCGCTCGATCATTGCCACGCCACATGCCACCCCGTCCTCATCGCTCATCGCTACGCCCAGAGCCGCCGCGCGTGCGCGTGTTGCTTCGGTTTCAGCGAAGGTGATGGCTGCTGCCAGCGTTGCTGCATCCAGTCGTTTCGGTGACAACGGTGCCGGTGCCACGCCCAATCGATGCAGGCGATCGGCCCAGAAGAACTGATCCGCGGCGAACGGCATCACCAGCGAGGGAATGCCGGCGCGGCAGGCCGAATGCGTAGTGCCGCTGCCACCATGGTGGATGGCGAGTACGCAATGCGGGAACAGTGCTTCGTGTGGCGTCGGGCCGAGCACGAATACATTTGCTGGCAGCGCACCCGTCGGCAGACCGGCCCACCCTGGAAACAGGAGCACCCGGCGCGGTGCCAGCGCGTGCAGCAGGGCCGGCAGCACGCGCTCGCGATCAAACCCGGTCATGCTGCCAAAGCCCAGGTACACCGGCGGCGGGCCGGCATCGAGGAAGGCCCGCAGATCGGCGAAGGGCGTCCAAGGCGCGTCAGGAAGCCGCCATTGACCACAGGCGATGTGGTCGACCGGCCAGTCCGCCGGTGGCGGCAGCAGTTGCGGCGAGATGCCATAGAGCATCGGCAGGCCGGACCATAGCGCGCGGCGCGGCGATTGCCCCAACTGCTGGCGTGCTGCGTTGATCGGCCGGCGGAACTGGCGCCAGATCAGGCCGTTGACCAGACCGTAGCTGGCCCGGTTCAACCAGCCCGGCGAGCGTCCAGGTGGCAGGAACGGAGAGCGGAAGGCTCGCGTCGGTGTCAGCGGAATCATGCCGGTGCCGATTACCGGCAGACCCCGGCGCTCGCCCACGCTCAGGCCGACAAAGGCCGCCAGCCCACCGGTCAGAATCGCATCGCAGCCTTCGGCTGCGGCATCGGCCTGGCGCATCCAGCCGCTGACATGCTGCAGCGCCATCCGTGCCAGACCGGTACTGGCGGCGGCAACACCGTTGCCACGCGACACCAAGGCGACCACTTCGTCATGGATGTCACCCTCAAGGGCCGCGTGGGGCACATCCAGCGCCTGCGCGCTGCCCAAGGTGCCGCCATCGGCCAGCAGTGTCACCTCGTGGCCTGCGCCGGTCAGCCCATGGCAGAGCATGGCCAGCGGACGCGTATCGCCTTCGGTTCCGTAGGTCAGGGCCAGCAGCCGCATGGAAAGCTCCGCAGTGATCTGGACCAGTATGCCGGTTGGCGGGCGCCCGGCCCTGCTGGTTCAGCCCCAGCCTGTGGGTAACTTGCGCAAGTGCTTGAACCCGTGCATAATGCGCGGCTCGCTGTGTCCGGTTTTCTACCGGGCGGCGCCCCCGGGAGCACGTCCCCGGCCGCCCAACGCCAGCGTAACCCTTTGATTCTCTTGACGTGTGGTGGGCAACCATCGAGGCCGCCGTCTCCCGGGCTACGGGCTGACAACTACTACTATCGAGGTGCGCAATGTCCCGCGTATGCCAGGTTTCCGGCAAGCGAGTGCAGACGGGTAACAACGTCTCGCACGCCAACAACAAGACCCGTCGTCGTTTCCTGCCGAATCTGCACGAGCGCCGTTTCTGGGTGGCCAGCGAGAACCGCTGGGTCAAGCTTCGTGTTTCCGCGCATGCACTGCGCACCATCGACAAGAACGGCATTGATTCCGTTCTGGCTGAGCTGCGTGCGCGCGGCGAAAAGGTCTGAGGAGTAAAGCATCATGGCAGGCAAGCGCGATAAGGTCCGTATGATTTCCTCGGCCGGTACCGGCCACTTCTACACGACCGACAAGAACAAGAAGAACACCCCGGGGAAGATGGAATTCCTGAAGTACGATCCGGTCGTGCGCAAGCACGTCCTGTACAAGGAAGGCAAGATCAAGTAATCCGCAAGGATTGCTGGTCCCCGCGAAAAAACCCGCCCTTGTGGCGGGTTTTTTCATGTCTGGCATCCAGGTAGTGGGTACTTCCTGCATTGCCGTGGTGGGTGCCGACCGTTGGTCGGCACTGGGGCAGTCCCCGCGCAGGCTGTCGCCAATGGCGCCCTGCCTGGTGTGAAGGGCCGAATGCGATAAATGATTCTTCCTACCGGTTCCGGTGCTCCGCGCGGTTCAAATCGATTGGAACGACGGGCGTGACCGTGCCCATGATGGCGAGCCGCTGCGGTTGCAGCGGTCGGGCTTGCAATCCCGTGAAGTCAATCAATCAGTAGACTCGCCCGCCGTCGCCGGAGATCCCTCCGGCGACGGTTGGTGACCTATCCGCCTCTATGGCGGACGGTGCGAGGGGGCCTTGCGCCCGCCGGTTCGTTTGCTGATTGATTGCTTCCCGGTATTGCAACCACGCATCGTCCGCCACCTTCACGGTGGCCAGATCCGTTGAAGGAGGTTGCATGAACACCCCATCACACCGGCAGGACCTGGAACTGGGCTGGCTGCGCCTGCAGCGCATGCTGCAAGGCATCGAGGGCATGGCGCTGCTGCTGTGCGACCACCATCTGGCACTGGCCAACGGTGCGCCGTCGCCGCTGCCGGAGGCGCAGCTGGAGCGGGCCGCACAGGCCATTGCCTGCATGGCGCTCAACGGCCGCCGTCACGCCGAATCGGTGCGGCAGCTGTGCGAGGCGCTGGTGCGGCATTGAGCCGTCCTGTAGAGCCGAGCCTACGCTCGGCTGCTCTGCCGTCGGACCGAAAGGCCGTCGAGCGCGGCTCGACTCTACAAGGGCCGCTGGGCAGAATGGCCCATCACCTCCCGACGGGCGACGCGATGCTGTTCGAGTGGTTGCTGGGTTCGTACCTGCTGCTGATCGACTGGCTGATCCGGCTGGTCGCGCTGTGCTGGATCCCCACCCGCACCACGCCGGGGGCGGCGCGCAGCTGGCTGCTGCTGGTCGGCTTCGTGCCGCTGCTGGGCCTGCCGCTGTACCTGCTGTTCGGCCACCCGTGGCTGTCGCGCGAGCGTATCCGCCGCCAGGCCGAGGCCTCGCAGGTGATCCGCGAGGAACAGGCGCTGCAGCATCGCCTGCGCTGGGCCCCGCAGCCGGACACCGCCTGCGCCGAGATCGTGCCGTTGGTGCAGCGCCAAGGCGACTTCATGCCGGTGCACGGCAACGCGGTGGACCTGCTGACCGACTACGACGAATCGCTGCACACGCTGATCGCCGACATCGACCAGGCCGAAGACCGCGTGCACCTGCTGTACTACCTGATGTTCGATGACGCGGTGGGCGAGGCGGTGGTCGAGGCGCTGCAGCGTGCAGCGGCGCGTGGCGTGCAGTGCCGGGTGCTGCTCGACGCGGTAGGTGCCAAGCGCGGCCTGCGCGCCTATCGCAAGCGCCTGGAAGCACGCGACATCGAAGTGCGTGCGATGCTGCCCGGTGGCCTGCGCTGGCGCCGCAGCGGGCGCATGGACCTGCGCAACCACCGCAAGATCGCGGTGATCGACAACGAAGTGGCCTACGTCGGTTCGCAGAACCTGGCGGGCCCGCAGTTCGTGCCCGGACACCCGAACCGCGAGCTGGTGGCGCGCGTGCGCGGCCCGGCGGTGGCGCATCTGGAGGCCGTATTTGCCAGCGACTGGTACATGGAGACCGGCCAGCGCCTGGACGTGATCGCCGATGTGCCCGAGTGCAGCGACGACATCGCCACCCAGCTGCTGCCCAGCGGCCCGGCCTATCCCTACAGCAACGCACGCGATGCGGTGGCGGCGCTGATCCATCTGGCGCGGCGCCGGCTGGTGATGGTCACCCCGTACTTCGTGCCTGACGAAGCCACGCTGAGCGCGCTGCGCATTGCGGCGTTGTCCGGCGTGCAGGTGCAGCTGATCCTCTCGGCCAGCAACAACCAGCGGCTGACCTCATGGGCGCAGGAGGCGTACTACGACGAGCTGCTGCGCTGCGGCGTGCGCATCGCCCTGTACGAGCCGCAGTTCCTGCACGCCAAGCACATGAGCGTGGACGAGGACATCGCCGTGCTCGGCTCGATCAACATGGATATCCGCTCGTTCGCGCTGAATGCCGAGATCGGCCTGATCTGCTACGACCGTGCGCTGGTGCAACAGCTGTGTGCGATCGAGGACGGCTACCTGCGTGAAGCGCGGCAGCTGGACCTGCAGCAATGGCGCAGCCGCCCCACGTGGCGGCGCAGCCGCGAGGGCATCGCACGCCTGGCCGATGCGTTGATGTGAGGCGGCGGCAACCGCCCATTTCGGCAATCCGGCCTGTCATCGCCGATGGCCTACAATCGGCGCATGACTGATTCACCGCGTAATGGCGAACTGGACCTGGCGATCATCGGTGGTGGTGCGGCTGGCGTGCTGGTGGCGATCCAGGTATTGCGCCAGGCCAAGGCGCCGCTGGCGCTGGCCATTTTCGAACCCGCCTCGCAGCTGGCGCAGGGCATCGCCTATGCCACGCCATGGCCGGAGCATCTGCTGAACGTGCCGGCGGCGAAGATGAGTGCGTTTGCCGACCAGCCCGGCGATTTCCTCGACTACCTTATAGCGGCCAATGCCTACCCGGGCGAGGCGCGCGAGGTGCTCGGCGAGCGTTACGTATGCCGCCACTACTTTGCGGCTTATCTGCAGCAGCGCCTGCAGGAGGCCGCCGCGGCCAGCCCGGCGCAGCTGCAGGTGATCGCGCAGCCGGTGCTGGGCCTGCAGCCGGATGACCATGGTTACCGGCTGCAGCTGGGCGATGGCCAGACGCTGCACGCCACGCGGGCGGTGCTCGCCACCGGCAACAGCATGCGTCCGCTGCCGGTGGCCGGTGCCGATGCGCTGCCTGCCGACGATGTGATCGAGGCCTGGGACTACGACGGCGTACGCACCCTGGCCGGCGAGCAGGCCGTGGCCATTGTCGGGTCCGGCCTGAGCATGGCCGACACCGTGCTGGCATTGGTCGCCGCCGGCCACACCGGCCCGCTGCACGTGATTTCGCGCCATGGCCTGCTGCCGTTGCCGCATGCGCATGGCGGCCTGCCCACGTTCGACCCGGCCACGTTGCTGCCGATGAACCTGCGCCAGCGCCTGCGCGCGCTGCGCGGATTCGCGCGCCAGGCCCAGGCCGACGGCCTGCCGTGGCAGGGCGTGATGGACCGCATCCGTCCGCACGGGCAGGCGCTGTGGTGCAGCCTCGATGAGGCCGACCAGCGCCGCTTCCTGCGCCATGTGGTGCGCTATTGGGACGTGCATCGCCACCGCATCGCCGAAGAGGTCGACGCGCAGCTGCAGTCCCTGCAGGACAGCGGCCAACTGCGTATCCACCGGTCCCGCCTGCAGCGCGTCTGCCGCGAAGGCGATGCGCTGCAGCTGTCCGGCCGCGATACCCTGGGCAATGAACAGCAGTGGACGATCAGCGGGGTGATCAACGCCACCGGCGTGGAAACCCGCGCCAGCGCGCTGCGTAATCCGCTGCTGCAGCAGCTGCAGGCTGATGGACTGGCGCGCCCCGGCCCGCATGGGCTGGGCCTGGACAGCACGGTGCCGGGCGACCGCCTGCGTGCCGCTGGTGGCCAGCCGCAGGCACGGCTGGGCGTGCTCGGCAGCCTGCGCATCGGCAGCCTGTGGGAAAGCCTGGCGGTGCCTGAACTGCGTCAGCAGGCGCAGGCACTGGCCACCCAGGTGGTCGCAGGAGCCGCGACGGCGATGCCGTAAAATGGGGGCATGGATGTCTCCCACCTGCTTGATGGCCTGAACCCGGCCCAGCGCGAAGCCGTCTCCGCTCCCCCCGGCCACCACCTGGTGCTGGCCGGTGCCGGTTCCGGCAAGACCCGCGTACTCACCCACCGCATCGCCTGGCTGCATGAAGTCGATGGCGTGCCGACCCACGGCATTTTCGCGGTGACCTTCACCAACAAGGCGGCCGGCGAAATGCGCCACCGCATCGACGCACAGCTGCCCAATGGCAGCCGTGGCATGTGGATCGGCACCTTCCACGGCCTGGCCAACCGCCTGCTGCGCCTGCACTGGCAGGACGCGAAGCTGCCGGAAGGCTTCCAGGTGATGGATTCGGACGACCAGCTGCGGCTGGTCAAGCGCGTGGTGCAGGCGCTGGAACTGGACGACGGCAAGTACCCGGCCAAGCAGATCGCGTGGTGGATCAACGCGCAGAAGGACGAAGGCCGCCGCCCGCAGCACATCCAGCCCGAGCCGCACGATGCCTGGCTGGAAACCATGCGCCAGGCCTACATCGAGTACCAGGCACGCTGCGACCGCGCCGGCCTGGTCGACTTCGCCGAGCTGCTGCTGCGCGCGCACGAACTGCTGCGCGACAACCCGGCGTTGCTGTCGCACTACCGCGCGCGCTTCCGCGAGATCCTGGTGGACGAGTTCCAGGACACCAATGCCATCCAGTACGCCTTCGTGCGCGTGCTGGCCGGCGATTCCGGCCACGTGTTTGTGGTCGGCGACGATGACCAGGCCATCTACGGCTGGCGCGGTGCCAAGGTCGAGAACGTGCAGGGCTTCCTGCGCGACTTCCCGGGCGCGCAGACCATCCGCCTGGAACAGAACTACCGCTCCACCGCCAACATCCTCGGCGCCGCCAATGCGGTGATCGCGCACAACCCCGACCGCATCGGCAAGCAGCTGTGGACCGACAGCGGCGACGGCGAGCCGATCGACCTGTACGCCGCCTACAACGAGATGGACGAGGCACGCTACATCGTCGAGCGCGCGCGCCAGTGGGTGCGTGACGGTGGCAGCTATACCGAAGTGGCCGTGCTCTACCGCAGCAATGCGCAGTCGCGCGCGCTGGAAGAAGCGCTGCTGAGCGAACAGGTGCCGTACCGCGTGTACGGTGGCATGCGCTTCTTCGAGCGTGCCGAAATCAAGGACGCGCTGGCCTACCTGCGCCTGCTGTCCAACCGCAACGACGACGCGGCGTTCGAGCGCGCGGTCAACACGCCGACGCGTGGCATCGGCGACCGCACGCTGGACGAAGTGCGCCGCGAGGCGCGCGCGCAGGGCATTTCGCTGTGGGAAGCGACCATGCTGGTCACCCAGGGCAGCGCGCTGGCCGCGCGTGCGCGCAATGCGCTGGCGGGCTTCCTGGTGCTGGTCAACGAGCTGCAGGCGCAGACCCTGCACATGACCCTGGCCGAGCGCGTGGACCACGTGCTGGCCCGCTCGCAGCTGCGCGAGCACTGGAGCAAGGAAAGCCGCAACGCGCTGGACTCCGAATCGCGCACCGACAACCTCGACGAACTGGTCTCGGTGGCCTCGCGCTTCGTGCGCCGCGCCGACGATATCGAGGAAGTGGGAGAGGACATGGACGAGCTGGTCGCGTTCCTGGCCTACGCCGCGCTGGAGGCCGGTGAGGGCCAGGCGCAGGCGGGCGAGGACGGCGTGCAGCTGATGACCCTGCACTCGGCCAAGGGGCTGGAATTCCCGCTGGTGTTCCTGGCCGGCCTGGAAGAAGGCCTGTTCCCCAGCGCACGCTCGCTGGAGGAAAGCGGGCGGCTGGAAGAAGAGCGCCGCCTGGCCTACGTGGGCATCACCCGCGCGCGCCAGAAGCTGGTGCTGAGTTATGCCGAATCGCGCCGCATCCACGGCCAGGACAATTACAGCCTGCCGTCGCGCTTCCTGCGCGAGATCCCGCGCGAGCTGCTGCACGAAGTGCGCCCGAAGGTGCAGGTTTCGCGACCGGCCTCGATGGGCGCCAGCCGGGTGATGGGCCATGCCTCGATCGAGGCACCGCCGATCAAGCTCGGCGCGCTGGTTACCCATCCCAAGTTCGGCGAAGGCATGGTGACCGACTACGAAGGCAACGGTGCCCACGCCCGCGTGCAGGTCGAGTTTGCCGACGCCGGCAGCAAGTGGCTTGTGATGGCCTACGCCAACCTGACGGTGATCTGATCACCATCGAGGGATCGGGAATTCCTGTAGAGCCGAGCCCAGGCTCGGCTGCTGTTGGCGGGGAAATCAGCCGAGCACAGGCTCGGCTCTACAATAGCGGTCACATCCACCAGGAACACCCCGATGACCGAACCGACCCTGCACGTTACCGTGACGTTGAATGCCAAGCTGCAGCCCGCGCATCGTCATGAACTGTTCGAGGATCCGCTCGACGCGTTGATGCAGGCCGCCGGGATCGGCGAGATCGTCGGCGGTGGCACCGCGACCTCCGACGAGGGCGAGGTCCTGTACGGCGACATCGAGGTTGCATTGGTGGACGCCGCCGGCGTGCCCAAGCTGATCGACCTGCTGGAGCAGCTGGGTGCGCCGAAGGGCTCGCAGCTGCAGGGCGCGGGCGAGGCTGATCGCCACTTCGGCGTGACCGAAGGCCTGGGCATCTACCTGGATGGCCTGAACCTGCCGGACGACGTCTACGAGCAGTGCGATTCCAACCACGTGTTCGAGCAGCTGTCGGAGCGCATCGACGGCCTGGGCGAGATCTGCAGCTGGTGGCAGGGCCCGACCGAGACCGCGCTGTACATGTACGGCGAATCGTTCGAAGCGATGCGTGATGCGATCGCTGAATTCGTGGCCAGCTACCCGCTGTGCCAGAACGCACGCGTGGTGCAGATCGCCTGAGGGCAGGCCTGATGTAGAGCCGAGCCCATGCTCGGCTGCTTCTGACGGGAAAAGCAGCCGAGCATGGGCTCGGCTCTACAGAAGCAGGTTATCGGCCGGCTGACTGCCGGGCGTTGTCGCGCTGGGCCAGATCCTTGCCCAAGTAATAGCCGCCGCAGAACAGTACGAAGGCGGCGATAAGGCTCCACAAGATGATCCTGAGCGTTCTTGGTGGTGTCGGCTTGCTGTCCTGCATGCGGGTTCTCCCAAGGCGGCGCGCCGCCGCCCACCCAGCTTGCGCTGCAGTGTTCGGGTACGCAAGCCGGCGGTGCGCACACGCCAATGCGCGACGCCGGATTGATCCTGCTCAAGGCGCGCCCTGCACATCCGGTGTGCAATGGTGGTGTTCCCATCTGGCAGACCGCCACGGAGCCCCACCATGTACAAGCGCATCCTGATTGCCACTGACGGGTCCGAGCTGGCCGACAAGGGCCTGGCCAAGGGCCTGGAGCTGGCCAAGGACCTCAACGCCGAGGTCGATATCGTCACTGTTTCCGAGCCGTGGGCCGTCGGCATGTACGACGCCATGGGCTGGAGCGTGGGCTACATGAACAGCCCCGAGTACAAGGCCGACCGCGAGGAAGGCGCACAGAAAGTGCTGCAGCCGGCGCTGGCCAAGGCCGCCGAGCAGGGCATCACCGCCAATCCTGTGCACGTGCTGGACCGCTACGCCGCCGACGGCATCATCGAGACAGCAGGGGAGCGCAACAGCGACCTGATCGTGATGACCTCGCACGGCCGCCGTGGCGTGACCCGCGTGCTGCTGGGCAGCCAGACCGCCGAGGTGCTGGCACGCAGCACGCTGCCGGTGCTGGTCATCCGCTGATACAAGTGTTCCCGGGGAGGGGACCCGACGCCGGCCGCAGGATGCGCGCCGGCGTTGTTTTTTGTGGGGCCGGGGGGCATCCACGCATGGCGTGGATCTACTGGATCGCAGGGACCCGACCCCCGGTCACATCACCAGCTGTACAGCTTCCAGTAGACCGGCGACACGCCGTCCTTGTCGTTGTCCATGCGGCCGTCGCCGTTCTTGTCGTACATGTAGAACGGGGCGCCGCGCGACGGGGTCACCTTGACCATGCGCAGCTGGCCGGACACGCGGTATTCCTCGATGGTGTCGCCGTTGTCCATGGTGCGCTTGGACACATCCGCGCCCTTGACGTCCACCGGGGGAGCGCCTGCGCCACCCATGCTGGCGCAGCCAGCGAGCAGGAGCAGGGAAGCGAGCATCAGGGTCTTCATCGGCGGGGGCCTTTGCCTGGAAAGAGCCCTGATTATGCCCCATCGCGGTGTACGGGCCGTGTCGCCGCGGTGCAGGCACGGGCGCGTAGAATCGGCGCATGAGCAGATTAGTCCTGATCGACGGGTCCAGTTACCTGTACCGCGCGTTCCACGCGCTGCCGCCCCTGTCCAATGCACAGGGTGAACCCACCGGCGCGCTGTTCGGCGTGGTCAACATGCTGCGCTCGACCTTGAAGGAGCGCCCGGCCTACGTGGCGTTCGTGGTCGACGCGCCGGGCAAGACCTTCCGCGACGACCTGTACGAGCAGTACAAGGCCAACCGCCCGCCGATGCCCGATGAACTGCGCAGCCAGGTCGAGCCGATGTGCCGCATCGTCGAAGCGCTGGGCATCAGCATCCTGCGCATTCCCGGCGTGGAAGCCGACGATGTGATCGGCACGCTGGCCCTGCAGGGCCTGGCGCAGGACCTGAAGGTGACCATTTCCACCGGCGACAAGGACTTCGCCCAGCTGGTGCGCCCGGGTATCGAGCTGGTCAACACCATGACCGGCAGCCGCATGGATTCGGACGCGGTGGTGATGGAGAAGTTCGGCGTGCGCGCCGACCAGATCATCGACCTGCTGGCGCTGATGGGCGACACCGTCGACAACGTGCCGGGCGTGGAGAAGTGCGGACCGAAGACCGCCGCCAAGTGGCTGGCCGAGTACCAGCACCTGGACGGGGTGATGGCAGCCGCGCCGGCCATGAAGGGCAAGATCGGCGAGAACCTGCGCGCCGCGCTGGAGCGGCTGCCGCTGAACCGCGAGCTGGTGACCATCCGCACCGACGTGGCGCTGGACGCCAGCCCGACCACGCTGGCCCTGCGCGAGCAGGACGTGCCGGCGCTGACCGAGCTGTATACGCGCTACGGCTTCACCCAGGCGCTGAAGGAGCTGGGGGCGCCGCTGCCGGCGCCGGCCGCGGCCAGCGAGGCCACGCCGAGCCTGCGCGGCACCGCCGCTGGCTTCGCCCGTGGCAGCGCCGAAGCACCGGCCGCCGGCACGCTGGATCCGGCGTTGGCCGCGCCGGGTGATTACGAGACCGTGCTGACCGTCGAACAGCTGCAGGCGTGGGTCGAGCGCCTGCAGCAGGCGGACCTGATCAGCTTCGATACCGAAACCGATGCGCTGGATGCGATGCGTGCGCGCCTGGTCGGCATCAGCCTGGCGGTCGAGCCCGGCAAGGCGGCCTACATTCCGGTTGGCCACGATTACCCGGGTGCGCCAGCGCAGCTGCCGATGCAGCAGGTGCTGGATGCGCTGCGCCCGGTGCTGCAGGACCCGGCGAAGAAGAAGCTGGGCCAGCATGGCAAGTACGACCTGCATGTGCTGCGCCGCCACGGCGTGGACGTGCAGGGCTACCACGACGACACCATGCTCGAGAGCTTCGTGCTCAATTCCACCGCCACCCGCCACGACATGGATTCGCTGGCCCTGCGTTACCTGGGCTACAGCGCCATCAAGTTCGAGGACGTGGCCGGCAAGGGCGCCAAGCAGATTCCGTTCTCGCAGGTGGGCATCGACGAAGCCAGCCGCTATGCGGCCGAAGACGCCGACGTCACCCTGCGCCTGCACCACGCGCTGCAGCCGCAGCTGCTGGCCGAGCCGGCGCTGGACAGCGTGTACCGCGACATCGAGATGCCGCTGGTGCCGGTGCTGACCACGATCGAAGCCAACGGCGTGCGGATCGACACCGACGAACTGCGCCGGCAGAGCCAGGACCTCTCCTCGCGCATGCTGGCCGCACAGCAGAAGGCCACCGAGCTGGCCGGCCGCAGCTTCAACCTGGATTCGCCCAAGCAGCTGCAGGCGGTGCTGTTCGACGAACTGAAGCTGCCGGCGGTGGTGAAGACCCCGAAGGGCCAGCCCAGCACCAATGAAGAGGCGCTGGAGGCGATTGCCGACCAGCACGAGTTGCCGCGGGTGATCCTCGACTACCGGGGCCTGGCCAAGCTGCGCAGCACCTACACCGACAAGCTGCCGGAGATGGTCAACCCGGACACCGGCCGCGTGCATACCAGCTACCACCAGTCCGGTGCCGCCACCGGCCGCCTGTCCTCGTCGGACCCGAACCTGCAGAACATCCCGATCCGCACCGAGGACGGCCGCCGCATCCGCCGCGCGTTCATCGCCCCGGAGGGCTTCCAGCTGCTGGCGGCCGACTATTCGCAGATCGAGCTGCGGATCATGGCCCACCTGTCCGAAGACCCGGGCCTGGTGCGTGCCTTCGAGCAGGGCGCCGACGTGCACCGTGCCACCGCCGCCGAGGTGTTCGGGCGCACGCTGGAGGAGGTGACCCCGAACGAGCGCCGTGCCGCCAAGGCGATCAACTTCGGCCTGATGTACGGCATGAGCGCCTTCGGCCTGGCCCGCAACCTGGGCATCGACCGCGGCCAGGCGCAGGACTACGTAGCGCTGTACTTCAGCCGCTACCCGGGCGTGCGCGACTTCATGGAGCGGATGCGCCAGCAGGCCCGTGACCAGGGCTACGTGGAAACCCTGTTCGGCCGCCGCCTGTACCTGAACGACATTCACGCTCGCAACCAGGGCCTGCGGGCCGGTGCCGAACGCGCGGCGATCAACGCGCCGATGCAGGGCACCGCTGCCGACATCATCAAGCGCGCGATGGTGGATGTGGACCAGTGGCTGCGTGACAGCGGGGCACCGGCGCGGATGATCCTGCAGGTGCACGATGAGCTGGTGTTCGAAACCGAAAGCAGTTTCGTTGAAGACTTGCGTTTGCAGGTGGTGGAGCGTATGTCGCAAGCGGCCAAACTGCGGGTGCCGCTGGTGGTCGATACGGGCGTCGGCAGCAACTGGGACGAAGCGCACTGACGGCATTTCAGGCCGAAAACGACGTGAATTTGTTCATGAGTCGGGGGTTTCTGACTCGACCATGAATGTTGCCCCGATTGAAATTCATTAAATGGGGCCTCTTCACGAACCGTTAGTGTTCGGAGTGCTTCTATAACTCCCGACAGGCGCAATGCCTGTTGTGGATCTCTCCCATCCCCTGGAGCAGATCTCGGAACGGGGACTCCTCCCCAAGTGCCCGTTCCCCGGCCCCGTTGACCTCCCCCTGGTCAGCGGGGCTTTTTATTTGTGCCGTTGCCAGACGCCATGGCCTGCGCCACGCTGGGCCACCGCTCCGCAGGGGAAGACAATGCCCGACCTGTTCGCACTGGCCATGCCGTGGTGGGAGTTCATCCTGCGCGCAGTGGTGGTGTATGTCGTGGTGCTGGGCATGGTCCGGCTCGGTGGCAAGCGGGCTCTGGGGCAGATCACGCCCTTCGACGTGCTGCTGATCGTGCTGCTGGGCAACGCGGTACAGAACGCGCTGCTGGGCACCGACACCTCGCTGGGCGGTGGCCTGCTGCTGGCGGCCACCCTGATCGTGCTGAACTATGGGGTGGGCTGGTTGACCACCCGGAATCGGCGCATGGAGCGGATGATCGAAGGAGAGCCCACCGTGATCGCGCGTGATGGCCGGCTGTTGGAGGGCGTTCTCCGCCGCGAACTGATCAGCCGGGCCGATTTCGATGCCGCGCTGCGCCAGCAGGGCGGGCTGCGGATCGAGGACGTGCAGATCGCCTTGCTGGAGACGACCGGGCACATCACGATCATCGTGCGGAAGAGCACCTGACCTGTAGCGCCGAGCCCAGGCCCGGCTCAACAGGTGCCTGGCCTCAGGGAGCGGCTTCAGCCTTCAGCGCCGGCCAGTTGCGCGTCGCGTCCACATCGCAGGCGACGTGGGTGCCCTTGCCGTCCTTCGCGCAGATCGCAGCCATGGCCTGCGGAATCTTCGGGTCCGCGGTACGCGCGTACACCGCGGCCAGCGCCACGCAACCTTCGCGCACGCCCGCGCGGCACAGGGTCTCGAAATAGGGCAGCGAGGCGGCCCATTGTTCGTTGTTGAACAGTGCCTCGCCGGCAACCTTGCAGCCCAGCAGCTTGCCCTCGGTGCAGCAGGCCTTGGCGCCGTCCTTGCGGCCCAGGGCCGGGCAGTCCAGCGGCAGCGGGATTTCCACGAAGGCCACTGGCGGTGCGCAGCTGGCATTGCCTGTGCCCGGCGTGCGCTCGTAGTAGGCGAAGCGGTTGCCGCCGTCGACGCTGGCCAGGTTTCCGTTCTTCAGCGGCTGCAGTACGAAGTCGCTGCCGACGTCGCGATGGATGAGGATGCGGCCGTCCTGCAGGCTCGCGCGCAGGCGCTGGTCGCGGCCTTCGGCTTCAACCAGGCCACCATCGAGGAAGCGCAGCTGCGACAGCACGCCGTAACCGGCTTCAAAGCTCCCGCACGGCAGCGTGGTGGCCGGCACCGGGGCCAGTGCAGCGGCCGGTACCGAGGCCAGTGGGGCAAGCGCCTCGGCGCGGCCGCAGGCCACGCCCTCCGCGCGCTGGGCGCACGACAGCTGCAGCGCTTCGTTGGCCTGCAACAGGCGTCCACCACTCCACAGCGCCTCGGCAACGTCGCCGCAGAACGTCTCGCCGTGCTGCTGCCGGCATAGGGCGGCCAGCTCATCGAGCTGCGCGGACGGCAACGCAGGATCGACCGAATGCTGCAGGCCGAGCACGGCCTTGCCCATCATCTCCGCGCCGATCACCTCGGCGATTGCCCTGCAGCCCTCGGCATTGAAGGATGCCGAACTCTCCTTGCAGATCTCCGGCATCGGCGGCTCGGCCCGTGCAGGCGCCGGCGCTGTGTCCTTGGCCTGCCGCTGGTAGGTTTCCAGCAGCTGCGTGCAGGCTGCGCCCACGCCTTCGGCGCACCAGGCATGCAGCTTCCCCGGTTCGGCCTCCGGCAACGCCTCCAGGCACTCGGAGGTGTTCATCACGCAGCCGCCCTCGATGGGCTCCGGCATCGTCGTGCACGCGGCGGACCGCTCACGGGTGAACTCGCGATAGGGCGTGTTGATCGTGCGGTTGTTGTCCGAGAAGTACCAGTTTTCCAGTTGGCCCGTGGACAGGTTGCCGGTACCGAGCACGTCTTCCTGGCGGGCGATGCGCAGTTGCTCGGTGGCCTGGTAGGGGCCGGACAGGAAACCATGGCCTTCACTTTCGATGGTCAGCGTGGTGTTGCCGCTGCTGTCCTTGTAGGTGCCGCAGGCCATCGATTGCGCGGCGGCCGGCAGGCTGGCCGAGGCCAGCGCGAGCACCAGCAAGGCACGCCAGCCCGCGGCGCGGGGGCGGAAGGGAACAGCAACAGGCATGGGGTCATCCTTGAGGAGGCAGAGCAGGGCCTGTCCGGTGCAGGGCGCACCACAGGCGTGAGAAGGCGCCACGCGTCAGGCGTGGCGTCGCAAGATCAGAGCCAGTCGCGTGGCACCAGGTAATCGGCCAGGCGCGCCTCGGCGCTGCCGGCTTCCGGGTTGAAGCCGTACTCCCAACGCACCCGCGGCGGCAGGCTCATCAGGATGCTTTCGCTGCGGCCACCGCTCTGCAGCCCGAACAGGGTGCCGCGGTCGTAGACCAGGTTGAATTCCACATAGCGGCCGCGGCGGTACAGCTGGAACTCGCGTTCGCGCTCGCCATGGGCGGCGTCCTTGCGCTGCTGCACGATCGGCAGGTAGGCGTCGAGGAAGCCATCGCCGACCGCGCGCAGGTAATCGAAATCGCGCTCGAAGTCGCCGTGCAGGTCGTCGAAGAACAGGCCACCGACGCCGCGCGTTTCATTGCGATGGCGCAGGAAGAAATACTCATCGCACCAGCGCTTGTGCGCGGCGTAGCGTTCTTCGCCGAACGGTGTGCACAGGTCGCGTGCGACCCGGTGCCAGTGCTGCACGTCCTCGTCGAACGGATAGAACGGGGTCAGGTCGAAACCGCCGCCGAACCAGCTGGCCACCACTTCGCCGTCGCGCTGCGCCTGGAAGAAGCGCACGTTGGCATGGGTGGTCGGCACATACGGGTTGAGCGGGTGGAACACCAGCGACACGCCGGTAGCACGCCAGGAGGCGCCGGCCAGTTCCGGGCGGTTGGCCGAGGCCGACGGCGGCAGGCGGCTGCCGGCCACGTCGGAGAAGCCGATGCCGGCCTGCTCGAACACTGCGCCATCGCGCAGCACGCGGGTACGCCCGCCACCGCCCTCGGCCCGCTGCCACAGGTCTTCCTGGAAGCGGGCCTGGCCATCGACGGCCTCGATCGCCGCACAGATGCGGTCCTGCAGGTCGGTGAGGTAGGCGCGCACGCGCTCGAATTCGTTCATGGCGCGTACTTTACCGCAGGGCCCGCCCGAAGCAGCGGACAGGCCCTGGCGGGCTCAGCGCTTGCGGTTGGAATTGCGCGGCGCCGGAGCGTCGTCCACGGCCGCCTCGTCAACCGCCTTCTGCAGGGCACCACCCAGCGTGATCAGCTCCCAGTTCTGGGTTCCGAGCACGTCGCAGGCCACGTGCAGGCCGCTGCGGTCGGCCTTGCACAGCTGCTCCAGGGTTGCCCGTGCGTCCACATCCGCACCGTTGCCCTGAGCGGTGACCAGGTTCTCGCAGCCCTCGCGGACGCCGGCGCGGCAGACCGTGGTGTAGTGCCCGGCGGCCTGCAGCCAGTTTCCGGACAGCGCAAGGTGGTTGCCAAGAATGTTGCAGCCCTGCAGCTTGCCCTGGGCACAGCAGGCTTCGGCACCGCCCTCGTTGGCCAGCGCCAGCGGGCAATCCTGCGGCAGTGGCAGCACCTTGAACTGCTTCGGTGCACTGCAGCGGGTCGGGCCCTCGCCGGTGGGACGGAACACCTGGAAGCGGGTCCAGGTATCCAGGCCCAGCAGCTGGCCGCCCGGCAGTGGGCGCAGCACGAAGTCGCCGCCCTTGTCGTGGCGGATGCGGATGTCGCCCGCTTCGACACGCGCGCGAAGATGGCTGCCCCAGCCGACGCCGACCAGGCCGGCATCGCCGAAGTCCAGCGTGTCCATCAGGCCGCCGTCGGCCCGGTAATTGCCGCAGGGCAAGGCCGTTGCCGGTTGCGGCTGCAACGATGCGCCCACCGCCTGCAACGCCGGCAGGCGCTCGCAGGTGGCGGTGTCATTGCCAGGTGTGCAGCCCGCAGCCAGCGCTTGCACTGCCTGCAGGGGATCTCCCGCCTCCCAGGACAGCTCAGCTACGCGGGTGCAGAAGCCGCCATGCGGTACCTCGCGGCACAGCCGCAACAACTGTTGCCGCCGCTCGGCCGGAATGATCACCGGCACGGTCGGCGCCGTCATCGTCACCATGGCTTCGGTCATGGCTGCTGTCATCGCGGCCTTGACCAGCTGCTCCTGCACCGCGGGGTCGGCCTCGAGTGCGGCGGCACACGCCGGGGTTCCCTGTTCGAAGCCGCCGTTGTTACAGGCGGCCGGGAGTTTGATGCCGGACAGGGCGGCGTCGAGCGCTGCCTTTGCCAAGGCGGGATCGGCCTCGACCGTGGGTTTGGCCTCCTCGTGCCAACGATCAGCCAGTTGCAGGCACATGCCGGGCACGCCTTCCCGGCACCCTGCTTCCAGCGCGGTCGGGGTCGCTTCGCGACGGTTGTCCAGGCACGCCGCCGCATCAGCCAGGCAGCTGCCTTCAGCCGGCGTGGCGGCTGCGGCGCACTGTGCGGGAGCCTGCAGGAGGTAGACCGTGCCATCCACCTCGACCGTGCGGCCACGATCGCGCACCTGCAGCGCGCTGGGCAGGCCGTACTCCAGGTTCACCAGTTGCAGCGTTCCGTCGATCTGCTGGAACGCGACCGGAGACGGTGCACTGCCGAAGTGCTTCTGTTCGCCACGGTTGGGTGAGCTGATGCGCAGCGTACCGCTGCCTTCGTCGGCCTTGAACAGGCCGCATTGCGGTGACTGTGCGAAGGCGGTCGGCGCGGCCAGCAGCAAGGCCCAGGCCAGCCAGCGGCGGCGCGGTGCGGATGAATGCATGTCGTCTCCTTGACGATCGAACGGGAAACTCCAGGCGCTACGGCGAACCACGGCCTTCGCGCGGGGGCGAGCATTGTGCCGTGCCGGCCACCGGCTGGTAGCGCTGGTAACCGGTCTGCGTATCCATGCCGAGCAGGTCGCCGTTGCCGAGCTGGCGCAGCACCAGGGTTTCGCCGTCGCGCTGAAGATGGACAGCACCTTCCTGCAGGCGGCCCCGCGTGCCATCACCGAAGTCGAGCATGTCGACCTGGCCACCCTCGGCCTGGTAGCGGCCACACGGCAGCTGCTGGAGCGGCACCAGGCGTAGATCGGCACCGAGTTCACGCAATGGCGCGGTACGTTCGCAGGCACTGACGCGGCCTGCGTCGCAGACCACCTGCAGCGCCTGTACTGCCAGCGCCGGCTGCAGTGCTTTCAATTGTTGTTCGGCCACTTCGACACAGAAGCGGCCACCGCGATGGCGCAGGCACAGCTGCTGCAGCTGTTGCAGTGCCGCCAGGGGCAACGGCGGTCCCTCCGGTGCCATCCCGGCCCGTTCCAGGCGCTGATCAACCCGTCGCATGGCGGCAGCCAGATCATCGTCGGTCAGCGCTTCGCAGGCCTGTGGATCGTGGGTGGGGGTGTGCGCGCGGCAGGCTGGCGGGCGCTCGAAGCGCGCGGTGCCGGCGCCATCGGTCGCTGCCGCGGAGTTGCTTTCGAGCCTTTGCTGCAGCAGTGCCGAGCAACCGGCACCCACCCCCTCGTCGCAGGCGCGCCGGGCCTGGCCGGGCGAGGCCGTTGGCAGCTGCACCATGCAGTAGCTGCCAGCAGCGCGGCAGCTGCCGGCAACGGTGCTGGGCTCGACAGCGCAGGCCCGGGGCTGGCGCAGGGTGTAGACCACGAGCGCGTCGTCCTCGATGCGCCGCCCATCGGCGCTGATCCGGATCGGCTCCGCGACGCCATCGTCGAGCATGACCAGGCGGGTCTGTGCCGCACTGCGATCGACCCACAGCGGCTGCGGCTCACCGATGCCGTTGTGGCGGTAGCCGCTGCTGTGGGTGGTGAACATCAGTGCCACGCCGTCATCGACACTGCGGTACTCACCGCATTGCAGTGCGTCGGCGGAAGCAGGTAGCGCGGCGAACAGCAGCAGTGCAGGAAGTAGCGACAGCCAGCGCATGCGACAGTCCTTGTCGGGCAGGGATCGGTGGAACTCAGTGGAAGCGCGAGCGCACGTCGGGGCGCAGCAGGCGCCAGGCCAGCCAACCCTGCAGGCCGAGGAGCACGAACGACATGCCGACCACGGTCAGCGTGATCAGCCAGCGTTTCAGCTGCAGTTCCTGCAGCAGGGCCGGGTCATCGGCCAGGAACGGGATGAGGTCGCCCATGAACACATCCAGCCACCAGGCGGCTGCGAAGTTGGTCAAGCCACTCAGCAGCAGCAACAGCACGAAGCTCCACAGGCCCCAGCGCCGTTCGCGCAACAGGCCCCAGCTGGACACGGTCGAGGCCAGGCACAGCAGCGCGATGACCATCGACGCGGCCACCGGGTGCGCCAGCAGCCAGATCAGGCTGTGCAGCTGTTGAAGCTGCACTTCGCCTTCCACCAGGCGCCACAGCGCGAGGTTGTGCAGCGGCCACAGCACCAGGCCCTGCAGCACGAAGTAGATCGTCAGCAGCAGCGACAGCCAGAACGAGGCCTGGGCCACCGGGCGCACCCAGGCGTGATAGGCCGGGGAAGGCAGGGAGGGGATCGACGGGATCGACATTGACATCCGATGTCCTTGCAGTCGGCGCCCGCCTGCTCAGCGGGCCGTCACCCGGATGGCGACCGCCGGCAGGATATGGTGTTCGCTCAAGGGTGCCAAGGGCAGGCCATGCGGCGGCTGCAGCGGTACCCAGGCCAGTCCGGCGATCTCGGCGCGTGCCTGCGGCGTGCCGACCACCTGCACCCACCACGCCTGTGCCTGCACCCGGTGGCCGGGCTCGTTCACTGCCCAGTCCTCGAACGTGCCCAGCGCGATGGCTGACGCGGTGCGCAGCTGCACCCCCAGTTCCTCGTCCAGCTCGCGCGCCAGCGCCTGCAGCGGTGCCTCGCCGGGTTCGGGCTTGCCACCGGGCTGGATGAAGCGGCGGGCACCGTGCTTGCGCACCACCAGCGCCCGGCCGCGGTCATCCAGGATGACCGCGGCCACGATGTGGATCGTGGCCGCGGCGTTGCTCACTTCAGGTTCTGCTCGAACAGCTTGAGGATGCGCTTGTACTGGTCCAGCCAGGAATCGGCGCGGACGTAGCCGTGGCGCTCCAGCGGGTACGGTGCGATCGACCAGTTGTCCTTGTGCAGTTCGATCAGGCGCTGGGTCAGGTGCACCGAGTCCTGGAAGAACACGTTGTCATCCATCATGCCGTGGGCGATCAGCAGGTTGTCCTGCAGGTTCTGCGCGTACTCGATCGGCGAGGACACGCGGTACGCCTCCGGATCGATGTCCGGGGTGTTGAGGATGTTGCTGGTGTAGCCGTGGTTGTAGTTGTGCCAGTCGACCACCGGGCGCAGCGCTGCGCCGGCCTTGAACGTGCCCGGTGCACGGAACAGCGCCATGAAGGTCATGAAGCCGCCGTAGGAGCCGCCGTAGATGCCGGCGTGGTCACGGTCGCCCTGCTGGGTGTCGACCAGCCAGTCCAGGCCGTCCTTGTAGTCTTCCAGTTCCGGGTGGCCCATGTTGCGGTAGATGGCCGTGCGCCAGTCGCGGCCGTAGCCCTCGCTGCCGCGGTAGTCCATGTCCAGCACGATGTAGCCCTTCTCCACCAGCAGGTTGTGGAACATCTGCTCGCGGAAATAGGCCGGGTAGCGCTGGTGCACGTTCTGCAGGTAGCCAGCGCCGTGCACGAACATCACGATCGGGTACTTCCTGCCCGGTTCCTTGTGCTCGGGCTCGTAGTACTTGGCCCAGACCACGCCGGCACCATGCTTGGACGGCACCGCGACCAGCTTCGGCTGGATCCACTGGCGTGCCTTGTAGTCGGCGGTGCGGGTATCGGTCAGCACGCGTGCCTGGCCACCGGCGCTGGGCAGCACCGCCAGCTGCGGCGGCAGGTAGGCACCGGAGTAGCGCACCAGCAGCTGCTGGCCGTCCGGCGACAGCGAGAAATCTTCCACGCCGTTGAGGCTGGTCAGTTCGCGCACCTGGCGATTGCCGGTGTCGACCGCGCAGACTTCATAGTCATGCGGCGCCTGCTGGTTGCACAGGAAATAGAAGCCCTTGCCATCGGCCGACGGCACCGGCGCCGAGGTTTCCCACTTGCCGCTGGTCAGCGCCTGCGGCTTGGCGGTACCGGCCTGGGTGTACAGGTGCGAGAAACCCGATTCCTCGGACAGCAGCCACAGCGTGCGGCCATCGGCCATCCAGCCGAAATCATTGAAGCCCCAGTTGATCCAGGCGTTGTCGGTCAGGCGGTGGCGGTTCTGCACGCGGCCGTCGGCGGCGTTGACGCTGATGATCCAGCGGTCCTTGTTGTCGTTGGCACGCAGCATCACCGCGGCCTGCTGGCCGTCGGCGCTCCAGCGGATGCCGCCGCCCATGAAGTCGCTCATCACCTGCACGCTGCGCTCGCCCTTCAGCGCATCCTTGCCGGCCTTGCGGCGCAGCTCGGCCAGCGGGTCGGTGCTGATGCCCGGCAAGCCGGACAGCGAGATCTTTTCGGCCTTGCCGGTGCGCACGTCCACGTACCACAGGGTGTGCGGTTCGAAGCCGTTGCGGCCGACGCGGGTGCGGGTGTCCTCGCTTTCTTCGTAACCCGATTCGGTCACGTACAGCGGCATCTTGCTGGTGCGGCCGTCGTCGAAGTCCTTCGGCTTGGTCACCACGATCAGGTGGGTCAGGTCGGGCGACAGCACGCTGTCACCGATCTCGACGTCGGCGCCCAGGTACACCGGGCCCGGCGCGCGGGTCGGGTCGGCCTGGCGCCAGCGCTGGTCCTGGTCCTTCAGTGCCTCGCGCTGGTCGCGGTCGCGGCGCAGGGTTTCCAGCGTGCGCAACTGCTGGTCGCGCAGCACGTCGGCCTTCGGCGGCGTGCGCGGATCCTTGTCGGCCTTCAGGCTGGCCACCTGCTGCACGCCGCTGGCGGCGGTCCAGTGGAACCAGTTCTGGCCGACACGCCAGATCACGCCGTTGTCAGCGGCGAAGTTCACGTTGCCCGCGCGCTCGTTGCTGCGGGTCAGCTGGGTCAGCGCGCCGCTGCGCAGGTCACGCACGAACACGTCGCCATTGCGGACGAAGGCGCTGCGGCTGCGGCTGCGGTCGTAGACCGGCTCGGCCACGTCCAGGGTGCCGCGCTGGTCATCGGCCACCTGTGCGGCCACGCCACCGGCCACCGACTGGCGGAAGGTATCGCGCACCGGGCTGCCGTTGCGCTTGAGCTGGTACTCCACCTGCTGGCTGTTCCACGACCACCAGGCCTTCTCGACCGGCGGACCGATCCAGTCCGGGTCGGCCATGGCCTGTTCGATGGTGATCGGCGTCGGCGCGGCATGCGCAGCCGGTGCGGCCAGCACGGCCGACAGCAGGAGGGACAGGGGCAGCACTCGGGACATGGGCGGACGGCACCAGAAGAGGAAACCGGGCAAGCGTAGCAGCCGCAAGGACCCGGGGCAGGGGCCACAGGTCATGCAACCCGCATGGGCAAAGGCGCGGCGGGGCCCTGTGTGGCGCATGATGGGCACCCGCCCCGGAAGGAACCGACGTGTACAGCTACGACTACGCCATCTCCCTGGGCGTCAGGCACTCCTCCGCAGCCAGCGCTGACATCGCCGCCCGGCTCGGCATGGAGCGCGGGTTCTTCCGCGATGTGGGGACCGATCTGCGTGGCGCCGATGGCAGGCTGATCCGCGTGCATGCACACACCTGGGTGCTCTTCGAGCTGGCCGAGGGCAAGGACGGCTGGCTGATGGACGCCTGGCCACAGCTGGTCGACATGCTGCAGGCGCGGGTGGCTGTGATCCAGGCATTGAGCCAGGAAGGCGCCGACGTCGGCCTGCGCATCGGCGTATTCGGCAAGCGCGCCTGGGCCGGGTTTGTACTGGACGACGCGCTGGTGCGACTGATGGCCGATCTCCGCCTGGGTTTCCATCTGGAAACCTATTTTCCGGATCCGCCGGTCGACTCCGAGAGCGACGACGAGGCCTGAAATCTCCACTGCAACCGGTAGCCGGCCCTGCGCATCCATTCTCCTGAACCCGCATCATCCACCGAACAGGAGCTCGACCATGCAGGAACTGATCCCGATCACCCTCTTCATCTGCATCGCCTACGCGATCCATGCCATTGCCGATGCGCGGGCGCGCAGCAAGCTGGTGGCCCCGCACGTGCCGGAGGAAGTGATCCGCTCGCTGGCGGTGCTGGAAGAAGAGCGTCGCCGCCAGGGCGCGCTGCGCTGGGGCATCAGCCTGGTCTGCCTGGCCCTGGCCATGGCCCTGCTGGAAGCCATCGGTGCCCGTGACCTGACCTTCGGCGCCGCCGCCGCGCTGGTCGGCAGTGCTGGCCTGGGCCAGCTGCTGGCCTGGCACTTCACCCGTCCTGCCGCTCGCAAGAGCTGAGCCGGAACATGCCACGGGCACAGGGGGCGCCCCGCGCATGAACCTGCTCGGCGAAGCGCTGTCGGCACTGCGGGGCCGTCGCCGCCACGATGCAGCAGCGGCGGCACCGCCCGCCGAGCCGCTGGACGCGGACCAGGCCCTGGTGCGGGCCATCATCGACGGTTCGCAGGCGGCGTTTTCGCAGCTGGTGGAGACCCACCAGCGCACCTGCGCGCATGTGATCGGACGCATGGTCGGCGACCGCGACCAGGTCGCCGACCTGCTGCAGGAGACCTTCCTGGCCGTGTTCCGCCAGCTGCACCGGTTCCGCTTCGAATCCTCGCTGCGTACCTGGGTTTCGCGGGTGGCCTACACCACCGCGCTGCAGCACCTGCGCCGGCGGCGGCTGGAGGCGCAATGGATGGTGGCGGTGGAGGTGCCGGAAGAACTTGGCATCGGTGATGAGGGCCCGGGCCCGGCCGAGTTGAGCGAGGCGCTGCAGGCGGGGCGCCAGCTCGGCGCTGCGCTGGAGCGACTGAGCGCACCGCAGCGCCTGATCGTCGGCCTGCATTACCTGGAGGATTTCGATCTGGCCGAGATCGAACAGGTGACCGGGCTGGCACGCGGTACCATCAAGAGCCACCTGCACCGCGCGCGCCAGGTCCTGAAGCAGGAACTGACGCGGCATGCCACCGCCGGAGAGCTGCTGTGAACCCACCGACCGACCCTCGTGATGCGGACGCGCGCGCGCTGGCACAGGCGTTGCGTGAGCAGGCGCAGCAGGAAGACACGCCGGATGTAAGCGAGGCGCTGCAGAAGCGCATTACCGCTGAGTCGCGCGACAGTGGTGTGGGCTATGTGGTGGTGCAGGTGCTGTTGTTTGGCGCGCTGCTGGCTGCCGCAGCCTGGTATTTCTGGAACTGAGGGCCCTCCGGGCGGTGGGCCTGGTAGATGCCGACCTTGGTCGGCGTCTGGGCGTGTGTGCCAACCAAGGTTGGCAGCTACCAGAACGGTTGACCCCTGCGACAAAGTGAAGCAGCGCGTCACCCGGTCGCATCCCGGCTTAACGAAATCCTCCTAAAGTGGTCCGGTATCCCACCGGTCACAGGCAGGAGGCGTCCCTTGGACGCGTTGTTGTTGTCCCGGATCCAGTTCGGATTCGTCATCAGTTTCCACGTGCTGTTCCCCGCCTTCACCATTGGCACGGCCAGCTGGCTGGCCTTCATCGAATGGCGCTGGCTGCGCACGAAGTTGCCCGTGTGGCGGGAACTGTATTTCTTCTGGCAGAAGATCTTTGCCGTGTCGTTCGGCATGGGCGTGGTCAGCGGCATCGTCATGGCCTTCCAGTTCGGCACCAACTGGCCGCGGCTGAGCGAGGTGGCCGGCACGGTCATCGGCCCGCTGCTGACCTATGAAGTGCTGACCGCGTTCTTCCTGGAAGCCAGCTTCCTCGGCGTGATGATGTTCGGCTGGGGCCGGGTTTCGCCGCGCCTGCATTTCCTGTCCACCTGCATGGTGGCGCTGGGTACGCTGTTCTCCACGTTCTGGATCCTGTCGTCCAACAGCTGGCTGCATACGCCGGCCGGCTACGAGATGGTCAACGGCATCGTGCATCCGGTGGACTGGTGGCAGGTGGTGTTCAATCCCTCGTTCCCGTACCGCTTGGCGCACATGGCGCTGGGTTCGTTCATCACTACCTGTTTCGTGATTGGTGGCGTCGGCGCGTGGTACCTGCGCAGGGGCTCGCACGTCGAAGCGGGCCGGCGCATGCTGATCGCCGCCGTTGGATTCGCTGCGCTGACCGTGCCGGTGCAGATCTTCGTCGGCGACATGCATGGCCTGAACACGCTCAAGCACCAGCCGATGAAGATCGCGGCGATGGAAGCGCACTGGCATGGAACCAAGGAAGGCGAGGGCGTGCCGCTGGTGGTGTTCGCGCTGCCGAACGAGAAGGAAGAGCGCAACGATTTCGAAGTGGCCATCCCGAAGCTGGGCAGCGTGATCCTCACCCATTCGCTGGACGGCACCTTCGATCCGCTCACCTCGGTACCGGCCAGCGAACGGCCGCCGGTGACGCCGGTGTTCTTCGCCTTCCGCATCATGGTCGGGCTGGGCACGCTGATGCTGCTGCTGGCCTGGGTGTCAGCGTTCCAGCTGTGGCGCAGGAAGCTGCTGGATTCACCGTGGTTGCTGCGTGGCTGGAACTGGATGCTGCCCAGCGGCTTCATCGCGCTGCTGTCGGGGTGGTTCGTCACCGAGATGGGGCGCCAGCCGTGGGTGGTGTACGGCGTGCTGCGCACCGCCGATGCGGTCGGCCCGCAGAGCGCGTGGATGACCGCGCTGTCGCTGGGCGTCTACGTGGTCGGCTACGCCTTCGTGTTCGGCTGGGGCATCTGGTACCTGGTGAAGATCCTGCGCCACGGGCCGCAGCCGTATGCCGAGGGGCCGTCGCTGGACCATGGCAGCCACACTCCGGCACGCCCGCTGTCGGCCGCCGACGAACCGCTGGAGGACCGCTGACATGGACCTGATGACCTGGCTGCCGGTGGCGTGGTTCGCGGTGATCGGCTTCGGCGTGCTGATGTACGTGGTGCTGGACGGCTTCGTGCTCGGCATCGGCATCCTTGCTCCGTTCGCCGAGGACGAGGAACAGCTGGACCTGATGATGAACACCGCCGCGCCGATCTGGGACGGCAACGAGACCTGGCTGGTGCTCGGTGGCGCCGGCCTGCTGGCGGCGTTCCCGAAGGCCTATGCGGTGCTGCTGTCGGCGCTGTACCTGCCGGTGCTGCTGCTGGTGGTGGCGCTGGTGTTCCGCGGCGTGGCCTTCGAGTTCCGCTTCAAGGCACATCGTTCGCGCCGGCTGTGGAGCGTGGCGTTCGGCCTCGGCTCGCTGCTGGCGACCTTCGCCCAGGGCGTGATCCTGGGCACCCTGGTGCAGGGCATTCCGCTGGTGGACGGTGTCTACCAGGGCGGTGCGTTTGCCTGGTTCAGCCCGTTCGCGATGCTGACCGGTGCTGCACTGGTGGCTGGTTACGCGCTGCTCGGCAGCACGTGGCTGATCCTGAAGACCGAAGGGCGTGTGCAGGCGCTTGCACGGCAGATGACCCGGCCGCTGGTGGTGGCAGTGATCGCGGCGATGGGCCTGGTCAGCAGCTGGCTGCCGTTCCTCGATTCGCGGTTGATGGACCGCTGGTTCAGCGACGGCAACTTCTGGTGGCTGTCGCCGGTGCCGCTGCTGACCCTGGCGGTGGCTGCCGCGCTGTGGCGCAGCGCGACCCATCCGCGCCGCGACCTGCCGCCGTTCCTGCTCAGCCTTGCCCTGTTCGTGCTCGGCTTCCTCGGCCTGGTGCTGGGCATGTGGCCCTACCTGCTGCCGCCGTCGATGACGCTGTGGCAGGCCGCCGCGCCGGCTTCCTCGCTGGGCTTCACCCTGGTCGGGCTGGCCGTTCTGCTGCCGGTCATCCTCGGCTACACGGCATGGTCGTACCGGGTGTTCCGCGGCAAGGTGCGCGCAGATACCGGTTACCACTGATCGATTGAAACGGGGGGCCGCCGGTGCCTGGTCCCGCGTTGGGGAATGTGAAACCTGCACACCCCGTGCAGGACGTGCTAGCGTGCGCTCCTTTCCGGCGGCCAGGGGGGCAGCCGGCGACGTCCTGGACGGACGCACGGCTGCAGGAATGGGGGGCCGCCGCGCGTCGCCGTAATGGCTCGTGCCTATCGTTCTCCCGCTGAAGCACCATCGCCAAATGATCGAATTCTCCATCGTCGACTGGGCTGCCTGGGCGCCCGGCCTGAGCGAGCGTAGCCAGTGGCTGGGCTGGGCCGATGCGCCGTATCCGCCACAGGGCGAAGACACGCCGGCGCTGCCCGAGATACCGGCGATGCAGCGCCGCCGCATCGAGCGGCTGGGCCGGATGGCGGTCCAGGTTGCCTGCTGGTGCGAGGACGGGCAGGGCGCTGACAGCCAGGTACCGCTGGTGTTCGCCAGCCGCCACGGCGACGTGGCCCGTTCGATGGACCTGCTGGGGGCGCTGGCCGGCGAGCAGCCGCTGTCGCCGACCGGGTTCGGCCTGTCGGTGCACAACGCGATCGCGGCGCTGTACTCGATCGCCCGCGGCTATCGCGGCAACTACCTGGCGCTGGCCGCCGGCCAGGCCACGGTCGAGACCGCCTGCCTGGAAGCGGTCGGTCTGCTGGCCGATGGTGCCCGCGAAGTGCGGGTGGTGGTCTATCAATCGCCACTTCCTGAAATTTACGCGACGTTCGCCGACGAACCCGACCCATTCTTTGCCTGGTGCTGGCGTTTGGCCGCGCCTACGCCGGGCCGGCCGACCCTCTCGCTGCAGTGGGAGGCGGCGCCGCATGCTACGGCCACCGCACCGGGCATGCTGCCGCACGCGCTGGACCTGCACCGTTTCCTGTTGTCCGGCGCGCCGGCGCTGGAGCACGTGGCCCAGGGCCAGCGCTGGCGCTGGGGGCGCCGTGGCTGAGGCGCTGCGCCGCCTCGATCATGTTTGGCGGGTGTTCGGCACCGGCCTGAGCTTTGTCGCTTTTGGCGTGGGCGGCCTGCTGCTGGGCGTGCTGGTGATGCCGGTGCTGCTGCTGATGCGCGACCCGGTGGTCCGCCGCCGCCGGGCGCGCCGCGTGGTCCAGGTCGCCTTTGCCAGCCACCTGCGCCTGATGCGTGCGCTGGGGGTGATGACCTACCAGATCGAGGGCGGGGAACGCCTGCAGCGCGACGGTTTGCTGGTTCTGGCCAATCACCCGACCCTGATCGACGTGGTCTGCCTGATCTCGCTCCTGCCCAACGCCGATTGCGTGGTGAAACGGGCCGTGGCCTGCAATCCGTTCATGCGCGGCCCGGTGAGGGCGGCCGGCTACATCGCCAATGATGACGGGGCGGGCCTGGTTGACGACTGCGTGGCGGCGGTGCATGCCGGCGGTACCCTGGTGATCTTCCCGGAGGGCACCCGCAGCGTGCCGGGCCAGTCGCCGCGGCTGCAGCGCGGGGCTGCCAACATCGCCGTCCGCGGCCGGCTGGACATCACCCCGGTGCGGATCACCTGCACCCCGCCCACGTTGACCAAGGGACAGAAGTGGTATCGTGTCCCCTCACGTCGCTTTCACGTTCGGCTGCAGGTCGGCGAAGATATCCCGATCGCGCCCTTCCTGGCCGATGACGACTCGCCAAGGGGGGATGCCTTGGCAGCACGCCGCGTCACCGAGCACCTTTCTCGTTATTTCGACCTGTCTGGAGATCCGCCCCGTGCAAGCACTTGAGCACGAGATCAAGGAATTGATCATTTCCTCCCTTTCGCTGGAGGACATTACGCCGGAGGACATCGATCCGACCGCGCCACTGTTCGTCGAGGGCCTTGGCCTGGATTCGATCGACGCGCTGGAGCTGGGCCTGGCGCTGCAGAAGAAGTACGGTGTCAGCCTCTCGGCCGATTCGGAAGAAACCCGTCGCCATTTCTCCAGCGTGCGCGCGCTCGGCGAGTTCGTCGCCGCCCGCCAGTCGTAACGGCGCCAGGAATTGCCATGACCAAGAATGAACTGTTCGAACGCATCGTCAGCATCCTGACCGACAGCTTCGAGATCGAAACCGCCCGGATCACCCCCGAGGCCCGCCTGTACGACGACCTGGACATCGACAGCATCGATGCGGTCGACCTGATCGTGCAGCTCAAGCCGCTGCTCGGCCGCAATCTGCAGCCGGAAGCGTTCAAGGCCGTGCGCACCGTGCAGGACATCGTCGATGTCGTGCATGGACTGCTGCCGGACCAGGCAGCCGCCTGACCGCAGCGCCAGCGGCGTCGCCATGGCTCGCGCACGTACCGTCGTGGTGGCAGCGATTTCGCTTGCCTATCCGCTGCTGGTGTACCTGGCGATGGGCCGTTTCGAGCCGCGCTGGCTGTCGCTGCTGCTGTTCACCCTGGCCCTGCTGCGTGCGCTGAGCACGCGCCAGCCGTTGTGGTGGGCCGCCGCCGCCGGCACCGGCCTGCTGGCGGTGCTGGCCACCGTGCTCAACCAGGCCCTGCCGCTGAAGCTGTACCCGGCGCTGGTCAACGCGGTGATGCTGGCGGTGTTCGGCACCAGCCTGCGCTTCGGGCCGCCGCTGGTGGAGCGCCTGGCGCGGCTGCAGGAGCCGGACCTGCCCCCGTTCGCGGTGGCCTATACCCGCCGCGTCACCCAGGTGTGGTGCGGCTTTTTCGTTCTCAACGGCAGCCTGGCCCTGCTGACCGCGCTGTACGCGTCGGACCGGGTCTGGATGCTCTACAACGGATTGTTGGCGTACGTGATGATGGGCGTGTTGTTCGCAGGTGAGTGGCTGGTGCGGCGGCGGGTGAAGGCGGCGCACGCGCATGGCTGAGTGGATTGCCCTGGACCAGCTGCTGCTGGAGGCACGGCCGCAGCGCGGCGTCGGCCTCCGCGACGGCGAGCTGATCGACCACGCCGGCTTCCGCCAGCGCGTACTGGCCTGGCGCGCCGCCTTTGCGGCGGCCGAAGGCCGCGACTGGGCCCTGTACTTCGATGATGCCGTGGCCTTCGCCGCGGCGCTGTTCGGTGCCTGGCATGCCGGCAAGCGGGTGTTCCTGGCCGCCGACAACCTGCCGGCCACGCTGCAGGCACTGCAGCCGCAGGTGAGCGGCTTCGCGGGTGATGTCAGCGCCGATTATCGCCCGCTGGTGGTGCTGGACGCCGCGCTGGACGATGAACTGCTGGCGCTGGACGAGCGCGCCTGCGAACTGTGCGTGTTCACCTCCGGCAGCACCGGCGAGCCCAGCGCGATCGGCAAGCGCCTGGACCAGCTGGCGCGCGAAGTGGAGGCGCTGCAGGCCGCGTTCGGCGCGCAGATGGAAGGCGTGCAGGTTCATGGCACGGTGTCCCACCAGCACATCTACGGGCTGCTGTTCCGCGTGCTGTGGCCGCTGGCCGCCGGTCGCCTGATTCATCCGCGCCGGTTCTTCCACGAAGACCTGGTGGGGGCGCTGGCCGGTACCGATACAGTGCTGGTGGCGACGCCGGCCCACCTCAAGCGCCTGCCCGGTCAGCTCGACTGGGCCAGCCTCCATGGCCGCCTGCGCGCGGTGTTCTCCTCCGGTGGCCCGCTGCCGGAAGACGCGGCGCGGCAGGTGCGGCAGTGGCTGGGCGTGGCCCCGACCGAGGTCTATGGCAGCAGCGAAACCGGCGGCATCGCCTGGCGCCGCTGGGACACCGACCTGCCTCCGTGGCAGCCGTTGCCGGGTGTGCAGTGGCGGATCGACGATGGCTGCCTGGCGGTGGCCTCGGCGCATCTGGAAACCTCCGACTGGTGGCGTACCCAGGACCGCGTTGAAGCGTTGGCCGATGGCCGCTTCCGCCTGCTGGGCCGCGCCGACCGCATCGTCAAGATCGAAGAACGCCGCGTGTCGCTGGATGCGCTGGAACGCGCGCTGCGCGAAGACGCCGAAGTGGATGACGTGCGCGTGCTGGTGCTGCCCGGGCAGCGCGAGCAGCTGGCTGCCGTGGTGGTGCCGGCCGATCCGGCGCTGCTGGACGCGGGCGACGCTGCGCGTCGTGCACTGGGCCAGCGCCTCGGCGCCCGCCTGGCGCATGCGCATGACGCCGTGACCCGGCCGCGTCGTTGGCGCCTGGTGCAGGCGTTGCCGATCAACGCGCAGGGCAAGGTGACCCAGGCGGCCCTGGCGGCGCTGTTCCAGCCACTGATGCCGGTGCCGGTCTGGGACCGCCGCGATGCCGCCAGCGCCACGCTGCGCATGACCCTGGACCCGGCGCTGCGGCCGTTCCAGGGCCACTTCCCGCAGGCGGCGATCCTGCCCGGCGTGGCGCAGCTGGACTGGGCAGTGCGTTTCGGCCGCCAGGCGTTTGCGATGCCGGCGGTGTTCCTGCGCATGGACGCGGTGAAGTTCCAGCACGTGGCCCGCCCGGGCAATGAGCTGACCCTGCAGCTGGACTGGGATGCCGCGCGCAACGTGCTGGCCTTCCGCTACACCTCCAGCCATGGTGTGCATGCCAGCGGCAAGGTGGTTTTCGCTGATGCGGACTGACCCGGCCGTTGCCGGTGCCGCGTTCGCGCCACTGGTGGTGATTCCCGTCTACGACCACGAGCACGCCATCGCGGCGGTGGTCGACGGCGTGCAGGCCGCCGGCCTGCCGTGCCTGCTGGTCGACGATGGTTCGCGGGCCTCCTGCGCGGCGGTGCTGCGCTCGCTGGCACAGCGCCAGGGTGTCGACCTGCTGCGCCTGGACATGAACCAGGGCAAGGGCGGGGCGATGCTGGCCGGTTTCGCCGAAGCCGGCGCGCGTGGCTACAGCCACGTGCTGCAGATCGACGCCGATGGCCAGCACGACACCCGCGATCTGCCACGCTTCATCGAAGCGGCGCGCGTGCATCCCGAGGCGGTGATCTGCGGCATTCCGGCCTACGACGCCAGCGTGCCGAAGGCCCGTCTGTACGGCCGCTACGCCACCCATATATGGGTCTGGATCAACACGCTGTCGCTGCACCTGCGCGACACCATGTGCGGCTTCCGCGTGTATCCGCTGCCGCCGGTACTGCGCCTGATCGGTGAAGAAACCATCGGCCGGCGCATGGATTTCGACACTGAAGTGATGGTGCGCCTGTACTGGCGGCAGCTGCCGGTCGAGCATCTGGCTACGCGCGTGACCTATCCATCCGATGGCGTGTCGCACTTCGATGTGTGGCGCGACAACGTGCGCATCAGCCGCATGCATACCCGCCTGTTCTTCGGCATGCTCTGGCGCGCACCGCACCTGTTGTGGCGCCGCCTGCGGGGGCAGCGCTGAGATGGCGGCCGCGCAGGGTGCCCCGCACTGGGCCGAAATCGGCGAATCCACCTCGGTGGCCGGCGTGCTGTTCCTGTGCTGGGTGCACCGCTGGTTCGGGCGCTGGCCGTTCCGCCTGTGCGTGTGGCCGGTGGTGGCCTGCCATTGGCTGGGCAACCGCGTCGGCCGCCAGGCCTCGATGCAGTACCTGCAGCGTCTGCAGGCGCACAGCGGCGTGCTCGGCCGCGTGCCGACCCGGCGTGACAGCCTGCGCCACTTCTTCGCCTTCGCCGATACGATGCTGGACAAGATCCTCGGCCTGGGCGGGCGCTATCCGGCCGAACGCATCCACCTGCATCGCGGCCTGGTGCTGGAAAAAATCGCGCGCCGCGAAGGCGGGCTGATCCTCACCGCGCACATCGGCTGCCTGGAACTGTGCCAGGTGCTGGCCGAACAGGTGCCGGGGTTCCGCATCACCGTGCTGGTGCATACCGCGCACGCGCAGCGCTTCAACCGCCTGCTGCAGCGGCTGGACCCGCTGGCGGCAGTGGAACTGGTGCAGGTGACCGAAATGGGGCCGGCCACGGCGGTGGTGCTGGCCGAGCGCGTGGCAGCGGGTGGCTTCGTCGCCATCGTCGGCGACCGCACGCCGGTGCAGGGCGGCCGCAGCGTCACCGCTGAATTCCTTGGCCACCGCGCGCCGTTCCCGATCGGCGCCTATGTGCTCGCCGCCGCGCTCGGCTGCCCGGTCTACACCATGGCCTGCCTGCACCAGGGCGAGGGCTATCGCGTGGCATTCGAACAGTTCGCCGAACGCATCGTGCTGCCACGCGGCTCGCGCGACGCCGCACTGGCCGAACAGGCGCAGCGCTTCGCGCGCTGGCTGGAACTCCAGGTCATCCAGTCTCCGTTGGACTGGTTCAATTTCTTCCCCTTCTGGGATCAGGCTCCGCATGACGACTGACGCCGTACCCGTGTGCCGCTTTGGCGATGCACCGTTGACCATCGAAGACGTGGTTGCCCTGGCCCAGCGCCAGTGCGAGGCCACACTGAGTGACGCGCCGGCGTTCCGCGCGCACATCCAGCGCGGTGCCGACTTCCTCGACCGCCTGCTGCGCGAGGACGGCGTGATCTACGGCGTGACCACCGGCTACGGCGACTCGTGCACGGTGAACATCCCGCCGGCGCTGGTGGCGGAACTGCCGCACCACCTGTACACCTACCACGGCTGCGGCCTGGGCCGTTACCTGGACCCGGTCGAGACCCGCGCCGTGCTGGCCGCGCGCCTGGCCTCGCTGGTGCGCGGCATGTCCGGTGTCAGTGTGCCGTTGCTGGAAGGCTTGGCCACGCTGCTGCAGCACGATGTACTGCCGATGATCCCGGCCGAAGGCTCGGTGGGTGCCAGCGGTGACCTGACGCCGCTGTCGTACGTGGCGGCGGTGCTGTGCGGCGAACGCGAGGTACTGCATGACGGTCGCGTGCAGCCGGCGGCAGAGGTGCTGGCGAAGATCGGCATGACCCCGCTGAAGCTGCGGCCGAAGGAAGGCCTGGCGATCATGAACGGCACGGCGGTGATGACCGGCTTGGCCTGCCTGGCCTGGCAGCGCGCCGATTACCTGGCGCGCATGGCCACGCGCCTGACCGCGTTCAACGTGCTGGCCAGCGACGGCAACGCGCACCACTTCGACGAAACCCTGTTCGCGGCCAAGCCGCACCCGGGCCAGGGCCGCATCGCCGCGCGCCTGCGCAGCGACCTGCACAGCGAGCGTCCGCCGCGCAATGAACAGCGCCTGCAGGACCGCTATTCGCTGCGCTGCGCGCCGCACGTGATCGGCGTGCTGGAGGACAGTCTGCCGTTCCTGCGCCAGCTGATCGAAACCGAACTGAACAGCGCCAACGACAACCCGCTGATCGATGCCGACGGCGAGCGAATCCTGCATGGCGGCCACTTCTACGGCGGCCACATCGCGCTGGCGATGGACACGCTGAAGAATACGGTTGCCAACATCGCCGACCTGCTCGACCGCCAGCTGGCGCTGGTGGTCGATGCCCGCTACAACCACGGCCTGCCGGCCAACCTGTCGGCGGCCACAGGCCCGCGCGCGGCCATCAACCATGGCCTGAAGGCGCTGCAGATCAGCGTGTCGGCCTGGACCGCCGAAGCGCTGAAGCAGACCATGCCGGCCAGCGTGTTTTCGCGTTCCACCGAGTGCCACAACCAGGACAAGGTCAGCATGGGCACCATCGCCGCGCGCGACTGCCTGCGCGTGATCGAGCTGACTGAACAGGTGGTGGCGGCCATGCTGATCGCCGCCCGCCAGGGCCTGGCCCTGCGCGAACGGGTTGGCCTGAACGCGCAGCTGCATGGCAGTCTGGCCGACATGTACGCCGACCTGGGGCAGCGCATCGCCCTGGTTGAAGAAGACCGCGCGCTGGATCGCGAACTGCGGGAACTGCTGGTGGAGATCCGCGCGCAACGTTGGGAGCTGTATGCCGGTGAATGATGCCATCGAACGGGTTGGCGAGATTGCGTTGACCCCCGCCTTCCATGACTGCGATCCGATGAACGTGGTCTGGCATGGCAACTACTTCAAGTACTTCGAGATCGCGCGCTGCGCGCTGCTCGGGCGCTACGACTACGACTACCCGCAGATGCTCGAATCGGGCTACCTGTGGCCGGTGGTCGATGCCCGGGTGAAGTACGTGCGCCCGCTGCTTTTCAACCAGGCGCTGCGCGTGATCGCGCGCATCGTGGAATGGGAGAACCGGCTGAAGATCGAGTACGAAATCGTCGATGCGCAGAGCGGCCAGGTGCTGACCCGCGCGATGACCATCCAGGTCGCGGTGGACGCGGCCAGCAAGGAAATGCTGTACCAGTGCCCGCCGGTACTGTGGGAACGCCTGGGAGTGCCTGCGCCGTGACTATGCTTGCCCGTCTTCCGAGCGTGCTGCTGTGCGCGCTGATGTTCATGGCCGCACCGCGCGTGCAGGCGGCCGACCCCGCCATCGATGCGATCACCCAGGCGGTGGCGCGGCCGGATGTACTGCGTGGCCAGTTCAGCCAGGAAAAGCAGGTCAGCGGCTTCAAGAACCCGCTGCGTTCGCAGGGCCAGTTCGTGGTCGCGCGCCAGCACGGCGTGATCTGGACCACGCTCAAGCCGTTCCCCTCCGAAGTGGTGGTCACCGCCGACCGCATCCTCAGCCGCCAGCGCGATGGCAGCACCCGTGTCGAGCTCGATGCACGGCAGCAGCCGGCGATGCGTTCGGTGAACGCGATCATGTTCGCGCTGATGAGCGGCGACGTGCAGGCGCTGTCCAGCCAGTTCAACGTGGTGGCCAGCCGTGAAGGGCAGGGCTGGCGGCTGCGGCTGACACCGAAGTCGGCGATGCTGGCCAAGGCGTTCCAGTCGCTGACCCTGCAGGGTGACCGCTACGTGCGCCAGGTCGAGATCGTCGAGGCCAACAAGGACCGCACCCAGATCCAGTTCAGCGCATTGAGCGAGGCACCGGCCACGCTCAACGCCGACGAGGCCCGCCGCTTTGAGTGAGGCCGTGGCATCGAAGGCACCGGACCGGTTGCGGCGCTGGTGGCACTGGCTGGGCATCGCCTGGCTGGTGCTGCTGCTGGCACTGGGCGCGCAGCAGTGGCACCTGTGGACTCAGCAATCGCGGATCGACACCGACATCCTCGCCCTGCTGCCGCAGGATGCGCATGACCGCCTGTTGAGCGACGTCACCCGGCGCATCGCCGACGGCAGCTCGCGGCAGGTGGTGGTGCTGATGGGCAGCAAGGACGGCGCCGCCGCCAAGCGCGCACAGGCAGCCTTCGCTGCGGCCATGGCCAAGGACCCCGAGCACGCCTTGCTGGTGCCCAGCGGTTCGATCGAAGGCTGGTTCGATGAGGCGCGCGCGTTCTACGCGCCGTATCGCGACCGCCTGCTGACACCGGCCCAGCGCGCGCAGCTGCAGGGCAGCCAACCGGGCGCGTTGGCCGAGCAGGCGTTGGCCGCGCTGTACGGCCCGATGGGCGCTCCACGACTGACCGACTGGCGGCAAGACCCGCTGTCGCTGTGGCCGCAATGGTGGCAGCAGCAGGCACAGGGTTCGGGGTTGCGGCTGGGCGATGACGGCCTGCTCGAAGCCGAGGGCAAGCATTGGGCCGCGCTGCAGTTCGATACGCCGGGTTCGGCGTTCCAGCTCGATGGTGAGCGCCATCTCGATGGCCTGCTGGAACGTGCCGGGCAGGCCGCCAGGGCGGCGGCGCCCGAGCTGGAAATCCTGCATGCTGGCGTGCCGCTGCACGCCGAAGCGGCCGCGGTGCAGGCCAACCAGGAGATCAACACCATCGGCTGGGGCTCGCTGGCCGCGGTGCTGCTGCTGGTGTGGCTGGCATTCCGTTCGCTGCGGCCGATCCTGCTGGTCGCCGCGTCGTTGCTGATCGGCTGCGGCGTGGCGCTGGCGGTGACCGTGCTGGTGTTCGGCAAGGTGCACGTGCTCACCCTGGTGTTCGGTGCGTCGCTGGTGGGCGTGGCCGAGGATTACGGCATCCACTGGTTCGCCTCGCGCCAGGCCGCGCCGGCCGATCGTCGCTGGAAACTGCTGCGGCACCTGCTGCCCGGCCTCTGGCTGGCGCTGGTGACCAGTGCGCTGGCCTACCTGGCCCTGGGCCTGGCCCCGTTCCCGGGCCTGCGCCAGATGGCGCTGTTCTCGGTGGTCGGCCTGGCTGCCGCCTTCCTTACGGTGATCTTCTGGTTCCCGTGGCTGGATGGCGGTGAGATCCGCCAGACCCGTTTCTCGCAGTGGCTGGGCAACACGCTGGAGCGCTTCCCGCGGTTGCAAGGCCGCCGCGCGGTGACGGTGTTCGTGGTGATCACGCTGGCGCTGTCTGCCATCGGCATTGCCCGCCTGAACAGCAACGACGACCTGCGCAGCCTGCAGTCCTCGCCGCCGGCATTGATGGCCCAGCAGATCCGCTTGAGCCAGCTGCTGGGCATGCCCAGCCCGGCGCAGTTCTACCTGGTGCAGGGCAGTGACGCCGCACAGCTGCTGCAGCGCGAAGAAGCGCTGACCGAACGCCTGCGTGTGCTGGCCAACGACAAGCGCATCGGGGGCTATCGGGCGATCAGCGACTGGCTGCCGTCGCCGGCGCGCCAGCAGGCCGACGCCGCGCTGACCGCGAAGGTGGAACCGGGCGTGCTGGATGCGGTGTCCGAGGCGGTCGGCGAACCGCTGCCACGCCCGGACTTCGCCGCTGCGCCGCTGACTGCGGAGGCGTTCCTGGCCTCGCCGGCCTCGCAGCCGTTCCGCCACCTGTGGGTGGGCGAGGTCGGCGGGCAGATGATCAGCGTGGTGATGGTCGATGACCTGTCGCGCGCTGATGCGCTGGCCACCCTGCGCGGGGCGGCCGAAGGCCTGCCGGGTGTGCGCTGGGTGGACCGCACCGCCGACTTCTCGCAGCTGCTGGGCCACTACCGCAAGCTGATGGGCGGGCTGCTGCTGGTCGGCATCGTGCTGGTGTTCGGCGCGCTGTGGCTGCGCTACCGCCGCCAGGCCTGGCGCGTGTTCGCGCCGACCCTGATTGCCGGTGCGCTGACCCTGGGCCTGCTGGGCCTGTTCGGCCAGCCACTGCAGCTGTTCAACGTGCTGGCACTGATGCTGCTGCTGGGCATGGGCATCGACTACGGCATCTTCCTGATCGAGCACCGCGGCGACGCCAGTGCCTGGCTGGCGGTGTGCGTGGGCGCGGCCAGCACCTGGTTGTCGTTCGGCCTGCTGGGCCTGTCGCAGACCCCGGCACTGCGCGCGTTCGGCCTGACCCTGCTGTTTGGCATCGGCCTGGTCTGGCTGATCTCGCCGCTGTTCCGGCCGCCGCCGCACGATCTGCCGCCGGCCTGAGCCTGTTTTCCGACTTCCTTCTTTCCACTTGATCGAGCAACAAGGACGCACCGATGAATACTGCTGTGGATGCTGTCGAACGTACTGAAATCCTGATCATCGGTGCCGGCCCGGCCGGCTCCGTGGCTGCAGCGATGCTGCGCCAGCAGGGCCGCCAGGTGCTGATGCTGGAACGCCAGCAGTTCCCGCGCTTCTCCATTGGTGAAAGCCTGCTGCCGCAGAGCATGGAGTACATCGAGGCCGCCGGCCTGTTGCAGGACGTGGTCGAAGCGGGCTTCCAGCACAAGAACGGCGCTGCCTTCGTGCATGGCGAGGCGCGCACCGCGTTCGACTTCAGGAAGAAGTTCTCGCCGGGTTGGGGTACCACCTACCAGGTGCAGCGCGCCGACTTCGACAACGTGCTGGCGCGCGGCGCCGAACGCATGGGCACCACGCTGCGCTTCGGTGATGAAGTGCTGTCGGTCGAAGCGGGCGAGCAGCCGGCGGTGACCGTGCGTCGCCCGGACGGCAGCGAGTACCGCATCGAGGCCGATTTCATCCTCGATGCGTCCGGCTTCGCGCGCCTGCTGCCGCGCCTGCTGCAGCTGGAATCGCCGTCCAACTTCCCGGTGCGCGGGGCGATCTTCTGCCACGTGCGCGACAACATTCCGGCTGAAGCGGACTTCGACCGCAACAAGATCCTGATCACCACCCATCCCGAGCACATCGACGTCTGGTACTGGACGATCCCGTTCTCCAACGGCTGCTGCTCGCTGGGCGTGGTCGCTGAGCCGTCGTTCTTCGAGCGCTACGAGGGCGACGACCTGCAGAAACTGCAGGCCATCGTCGGCGAGGACCCGAACCTGACCCGGCTGCTGGCCAACGCCGAATGGGCGGTGCTGCCGGTGCGCCGGATCACCGGTTATTCGGCCAATGTCAGTTCGCTGTGGGGCCCGGGCTACGCCCTGCTGGGCAATGCCGGCGAGTTCCTCGACCCGGTGTTCTCCTCCGGCGTCACCATCGCCTTCAAGTCCGCGCAGCTGGCCAGCGAGTGCCTGGCGCGCCGCTATGCCGGCGAAACCGTCGATTGGGAAGCCGACTTCTCGATCCCGCTGCGCGCCGGTGTGAAGACCTTCCGCCGCTTCGTCGAAAGCTGGTACGAAGGCGGTTTCCAGAAGATCATCTACCACCCGCAGCAGCAGCCTGAAGTGCGCGACATGATCAGCTCCATCCTGGCCGGCTACGCCTGGGACACCAACAACCCGTACGTGGCCGACGAAAGCGGCCGCCGCATGCGCGTGCTGGAGCAGCTGTGCAGCGCGTGATCGCCCGTACTGCAGCGCTGTTGCTGTGCCTGCTGCTGGCCGCCTGTGCCGGCCGCATGCCGAAGCCGCAGGTGGAACTGCCGCCGCTGCGCCTGTCGCCGGCCAGCCTGCCGGCGCCGCTGGCACTGCAGCAGCAGCTGCATTTCCGGTTCGGCAGCCATGAGCGCGACCTGGATGCTCTGCTGGAAGCCGATGCGCAGCAGGTGCAGCTGGCGGTGCAGGCGATGGGCCAGACCGGCGTGCGCCTGCAGTGGGACGGCCAGCAGCTGACCCAGCAGCGCGCGCCGTGGCTGCCGCCGCAGGTGCGTGCCGAGCGCGTGCTGGATGACCTGCAGTTCGCGCTGTGGCCGACCGCGGCCATTGCCGCCGCGTTGCCGGCCGGTTGGCAGGTCAGCGATGACGGCCATCAGCGCAGCCTGTCGCGCGACGGCACGGTGTGGCTGCAGCTGCAGCGCCTGGACGACGGCAGCGTGCAGCTGGACAACCGCGCCGAAGGCTACGCCCTGCGCATCGAATCGATCGACATGGCCGGGCCGGACCGATGAGCGCACCGATCTACCTGAACGACCTGGGCGTGATCTGTGCGCTCGGCGATGGCCGCGCGGCTGTGACGTCGGCCATGTTCGCCGACGCGCCGGGCGGGCTCAGTGACAACGACAGCCTGTTGCCGGGACGCACCCTGGCGCTGGGAGAAGTGCGCACGCTGCTGCCGGCGCTGGATGACCTGCCGGTGGCCCTGCGCGGGCGCAACAACGCGCTGCTGGACGTGGCACTGGCGCAGATCGCACCGGCGGTGGCCGCCGCGATCGCCCGCCATGGCGCCGAGCGCGTGGCGGTGGTGCTGGGCACCAGCACCTCGGGCATCGGTGAATCCGAGCAGGCATTGCGCAGCCACGCCGAACAGGGCCAGTGGCCGCAGGGCTTCGACTACGCCCAGCAGGAAATGGGCACTGCCGCGCAGTTCGTGCGCCAGCGCAGTGGCGCGCAGGGGCCGGCATGGACCCTGTCCACCGCCTGCTCGTCCAGCGCCAAGGCGCTGATGTCGGCCGCGCGCATGCTGCGCGCCGGCATCGTCGATGCGGTGATCGCCGGTGGTGCTGATTCGCTGTGCCGCTTCACCGTGGCCGGCTTCAGCGCGCTGGAATCGGTATCGGCGCTGCGCTGCAATCCGTTCTCGCAGCATCGCGCCGGCATCAACATCGGCGAGGGTGCCGCGTTGTTCCTGCTCACCCGCGAACCCGGTCCGGTGTGCCTGGCTGGGTGGGGCGAATCGGCCGACGCGCACCACATGTCCGCCCCCGACCCGCAGGGGCTGGGCGCCATCGATGCTCTGCAGCAGGCGCTGCTGCGTGCCGGCTGGGCCGCCGACGAAGTGGACTATGTGAACCTGCATGGCACTGCTACCGGCCACAACGATGCGATGGAAAGCCTTGCGGTTTCGCAGGTGCTGGGTACCAGCGTGCCAGCCAGTTCAACCAAGCCGTTGACCGGCCATACGCTGGGCGCCTCGGGTGCGATCGAGGCGGCGCTGTGCTGGATCCTGCTGGCCGAGAACCCGCAGCAGCAGCTGCCGCCGCACTGGTGGGACGGCGTGGCCGATCCGGCATTGCCGGTGCTGCCGCTGGTGGCCCCGGCCACCCGCCTGGCGCACCCGCCGCGGCGGGTGCTGAGCAATTCGTTCGCCTTCGGCGGCAGCAATGCCGTGCTGGCGCTGGAGCGTCGATGAACACGCTGTACGCGATCGAGGACGTGGTGCCGCACCGCCAGGACATGTGCCTGCTGGAGCGCATCACGCGGTGGGACCAGGACGCCATCGAGGCCGAACTGGTGGTGCCCGGGGCCGGCCTGTTCGTGGAGAACGGCGAGGTGCCGGCCTGGGTCGGCATCGAGTACATGGCGCAGGCCATCGCGGCCTGGGCCGGTTGCCGCGCACGCGCGGCCGGCAGGCCGCCGCAGCTGGGCTTCCTGCTCGGCAGCCGCCGCTACAGCAGCCTGCGCAGCAGCTTCCCCAGCGGTTCGCGGCTGCGTGTACAGGCGCGCTGCGAGCTGTTGGGTGACAATGGATTGGGGATGTTCGCCTGCCGCATCCTGGCAGGCGAGGAAGAATGGGCGACAGCCAACGTGTCGGTGTTCGAACCGGCCGACGCGATGGCCTATCTGGAGAGTGGACAGGCATGACAGGGAATCGAAGCGTGCTGGTGACCGGCGCCAGCCGGGGCATCGGCCGGGCCATCGCGCTGCGCATCGCGCGCGACGGCTTCGACGTGGTGGTGCATTGCCGCAGCCGCGTGGAAGAGGCGCAGGCGGTGGTGGCCGAGATCCAGGCATTGGGCCAGCAGGCCCGCGTGCTGATGTTCGACGTGGCCGACCGCGAGGCCGCACGCGCCGCACTGGAGGCCGATGTCGACGCGCATGGCGCGTACTACGGCGTGGTCTGCAATGCCGGCATCGCCCGTGATGGCGCCTTCCCGGCGCTGTCGGCGGAGGATTGGGACCAGGTCATCCACACCAACCTGGATGGCTTCTACAACGTGCTGCATCCGCTGATCATGCCGATGGTGCGGCGGCGCAAGCCGGGCCGCATCGTCACCCTGTCGTCGGTGTCCGGGCTGGCCGGCAACCGCGGCCAGGTCAACTACAGCGCGGCCAAGGCCGGCATCATCGGTGCCACCAAGGCACTGGCGCTGGAACTGGCCAGCCGCCAGATCACTGTCAACTGCGTGGCCCCGGGCCTGATCGAGACCGAAATGCTCAATGATGAAGTGATCGAACACGCGCTCAAGCTGATTCCCGCCGGCCGCGTCGGTCGTCCCGACGAAGTGGCGGCCACGGTGGCGTTCCTGCTGTCCGAACCGGCCGGCTACATCACCCGCCAGGTGATCTCGGTGAACGGGGGCATGCTCTGATGGCCACCGATCGCCGCGTGGTGGTCACCGGTGCCGCCGCCATCAGCCCGCTCGGCCACGACTGGCCGACCATCGAGGCGCACCTGCGCAGCTGCCGCAACGCGGTGCGCAAGATGCCCGAATGGGATGTCTATGCCGGGTTGAACACCAAGCTGGCCGCACCGGCGCAGGATTACGAGCTGCCGCCGACCTACAACCGCAAGACCACCCGCTCGATGGGCAAGGTCGCCATCATGTCGGTGCGCACCACCGAAGTGGCGCTGCGCGAAGCGGGCCTGTTCGAACACCCGGTGCTGCGCAGTGGCCGTACCGGCGTGGCCTACGGCTCGTCCTCGGGCAGCCACGAAGCCACCGGCGAATTCGGCCGCATGCTGCACGAATTCACCACCGACGGCATCAGCGCCACCACCTACCTGAAGATGATGAGCCACACCGCGCCGGTCAACATCGGCGTGTTCTTCGGCCTGTCCGGGCGGGTCTACACCACCTCCAGCGCCTGCACCTCGGGCAGCCAGGGCATCGGTGCCGGCTACGAAGCGATCCGCAGTGGCAAGCAGACGGTGATGGTGGCCGGCGGTGCCGAGCAGCTCGATGCCACCGCCGCAGCGGTGTTCGACACCCTGTTCGCCACCAGCACGCGCAACGATGCGCCGCAGACCACGCCGCGCCCGTTCGATGCCGGCCGTGATGGCCTGGTGCTGGGCGAGGGTGCCTGCACGCTGATCCTGGAAGACCTGGAGCACGCGCAGGCGCGAGGCGCCACCATCCTTGCCGAGGTGGTCGGCTACGGCACCAACAGCGATGGCCAGCACGTCACCCAGCCCAGCGCCGACACCATGGCCCAGGCCATGCGCCTGGCGCTGGAGGATGCCGGCCTGGACGCGGCGCAGATCGACTACGTCAACGCCCACGGCACCGCTACCGACCACGGTGACATCGCCGAAACCCAAGCGACCGCGCAGGTGTTCGGCAACCGCGTGCCGATCAGCTCGCTGAAGAGCTATGTCGGCCACATGCTGGGTGCCTGTGGTGCGTTCGAGGCCTGGCTGAGCATCCAGATGATGCGTGCCGGGTGGTTCGCGCCGACCCTGAACCTGGCCGAGGTCGATCCGCGCTGCGGCCAGCTCGACTTCATCACCGGGGAAGGCCGCGAACTGCAGGCCGAATACGTGATGAGCAACAACTTCGCCTTCGGTGGCATCAACACCTCGCTGGTGTTCCGCCGCTGGAGCGAGTGATCCACCGCCCTACCGCACTGTTTCCGCTACCCACCCGCACCCTCGACAAGGAGATGTTCCGATGCGCCGCACTCTCATGATCGCCACCGCCACCACGCTGCTGGCCCTGGCCTCCACCGCTTCTGCCCGCGATACCCGCGTGGAGCAGTCCCTGCAGGAACTGGTCAATTCGCAGGCCGCCAAGGACGCCGGCATCGACGGCAGCGTCCGCTTCTACCTGGCCGGCCAGCCGGTCAGCGTGCAGCAGCGCCTGGGCGAAGACGTGACCAACAAGAAGACCAACGCCGCCAACAAGAGTGACGCCGAGGCCTGCCGCTGGGTCGCACTGTCGGCGCTGCGCGCGCTGCAGGACGGCGCCAGGTCGCGCGGCGCCAACGCCGTGGTCGATATCGTCAGCTATTACAAGAAGAACGAGTTCAAGAGCAGCACCAACTACGAGTGCTACGCCGGCGCCATCCTGGCCGGTGTTGCGCTGAAGGGCACCTACGCCAAGGTCAAGTAAGCGCCCGTGTGGCGGCGGCGCTGGCTGAACGTCGCCGCCACATTGCTGAACCCCGCTGGGGAAACGCCGCCGATCGCGCCGCCATCGTCGGCTGACGGCTTTCCCCGGTGTCGGCTTTCCGACACAATCATGGCTCTTCCCGGGTTATCGTCCCGCGGACATGCACGCCTACGTCTATAAAAGCCAACTCAAGCCGGACACCTACGTCTACGTTCCCCGACGCGATGATTTCAGCGCGCTGCCCGCGCCGCTGCTCACTTCGCTGGGTACGCTTGCCTTCGTCCTGGAGGTTGCCCTGGATGCCCAGCGCCGCCTGGCCCAGGCCGATCCCGAAAAGGTCCGCAGCGAAATGAGCGAACGCGGGTTCTACCTGCAGGTGCCGCCGTCGGTGGCCAGCCTGATGCCGCGACACTATGACTGACCTCTCCCGTCCGCGCGCCCTGTCGATCGCCTTCGCCGTGGGTGCCGTGCTGGCGCTGGGCGCCGCCGTGGGCGGTGTGCCGGGAGCCCTCCTTGCCGCACTGGCGCAGCCGGCGTTTGCACTGGGTGTGTCGTGGTGGCGTCGCAGCCGTGCGCTGCTGCCGCTGAAGGTGGTCGCGCGTCAGGACCTGCCCGCGCTGCTGGCGCTGTGGGCCGCCGCACCGTTGCTGCTGGCGCTGCTGCTGGCCTGGCCGCTGGCGGCACTGCGTGACAGCGGCAGCCTGGCGGCGGTGCTGGGCCTGAGCGTGCTGGTCAGCGCTGGCCTGCTGGCGGCCTGGCGCACCTGGCCGTTGTGGAACGATGTCGAACGCCTCGATGGCAGCCTGGCCCAGCACTGGCAGGCGCTGGCCGGGCGCGACCTGACCGCCTGGCGTGGCCTCGGCGTGGCCGCGCTGGTGATCGCGCTGTCCGCACTGGTGGTGCTGCCGGCCTGGCCGGGCCTGTTGCCGGAAAGTGCACGCTGGCCCGCCGCACTGGCGGTCGTGCTGCTGTCGCCGGTGCTGCACCTGCTGCTGCAGCGGGTCGCGCCCGCGCCGCTGGTGTCGCTGCGCCCCAGCCCGTTCGCAGCGGCCAGCAGCGAACAGGAACCGATGTTCCCCGCTGCGGCCGAAACTGCGCCGCTGGAGGCGATGGCGCCGCAGGAACTGACACCGGCGCTGTATGAAGCCGCGCGCCAGGGCCGCATCGACCGGGGCCTGCAGCTGCTGCAGGCCGGTGCCGATCCGTATGCGCTGCCGGACCCGAACTGGCGTGACCAGCGCAGCCTGGCGGTGCTGGCCGCGGTGCTGCCGGACCTGCGCCTGCTGCGCGAACTGATTGCCCGCGGCGTCGATGTGAATGCGCCGCACCGGGGCATGACCCCGCTGCTGGCTGCGACCCGCGACAGCTGGCATGGCCGCCCCGAAGCGGTGATGACCCTGCTCGCCAACGGTGCCGATTCTCGCGCCACTGATAGCGATGGCAACACCCCGCTGCACCATGCCGCGCGCAGTTCCGACCCGGGTGTAGCTGCGCTGCTGCGCGATGCCGCTGCCGAAGTCGATGCGCTGAACCGCGAGGGCTGGTCGCCGCTGGCGGTGGCCTGCCAGGTCGGCAACTGGCGCCTGGCCCGCTTCCTGCTCGAACGCGGTGCACGCAGCGAACCGGCCGAAGGCACCCCGGTGCTGCTGGCCGCCGCCGCCACCGAGGACGACGATCCGGCCGGCGTGCAGCTGCTGCTCAAGCACAAGGCACGGGCCGATGCGCGTGATCGCCAGCGCCGCAGTGCGTTGCACGAGGCGGCCCTGGCCGGCCACGTGGAGATCATCGGCGTGCTGCTGGGCGCCGGTGCCAATCTGGAGGCGCGCGATGCACTGGGTCGCACGCCGTGGCTGGAAGCGGCCCGTGCCGGCCGAGCCGCGGTGGTCGAGCACCTGTTGCCGCACAAGCCGGACCTGGCCGCGGTCGACGGCGAAGGCCGCAATGCGGTGCAGCTGGCGGCGATGGCCGAGGATGTCTCGCCGCTGCTGATCAAGCGCCTGGTCGAGCTGGGCATCGCTGCCGATGCCGCCGATCCGGTCGGCCGCCGCGCGGTGGACTACGCGGCTGAAGCCGGCCGCTGGGCGATCGTCGCCCTGCTGGACCCGTCCTATCCGTTGCCGGCCGCCGTCAGTGATGGCCTGGCCGAGCGCGGCGAAGCCGCCAGCGCCAGCGGCCTGCTGCCGGACCGTCCGCCGCTGACCCTGCTGCGCGAAGCACTGGGCTTCGGCAACACCGAGGGCATGGCCGCGCTTGCCAAGCTGTGCCAGCCGGAAGAACTGGGTGGTCTGCTGCTCGATCCGGAGCTGGCACTGGAGCCGCGCGCGGTCGATTGGCTGCTGGGCCACGGTGCCGATCCCTATGTGCGGGACGCCTGCGCCGACACCCCGATGTTCGCGCTGCTGTCGCGCGGCATCGATGCGGTGCCTGCGCTGCAGGTGATGCTGCAGCGTGGCCTGTCGCCGGCCGGCCGCGGCGGCTTGGCGCGCTTCCTTGCCGCCTGCGCGCAGCACGACCAGGCCGCCCGTGGCCTGGAACAGCTGGCGTTGGAACTGCTGGAACGTGGCGCCGATCCGTTCGCAGCTTCGCCAGCGGGCGATCCGCCGCTGTCGCTGGCAGTGCGCCTGGGCTGGCTGCGCCTGCAGCAGGCCCTGCTCAAGGCTGGCGTCGATCGCGAAGCGCGCGACAGCCATGGCATGACCGCACTGCACCTGGCCACCGCATTGGCCCGCGAAGGTGCGCTGAAGCTGCTGGTGCAGCACGGCGCCTCGCCGGAAGCACGCGCCGCCGATGGCCAGACGCCGCTGGGCGTGGCGCTGTCGATTGGTCGCCGTGACCTGGCCGACTGGCTGGACTGGCGGGTGTGGCCGTTGCCGCGCCGTACCCTGCGCGAGGCCGATCTGCCGGCCGCCGCGATGGCCGGCGATGTCGATGCGGTGCGCCGCCTGATCGATCTGGGGTTTGCCGTCGACGCGGTCGATGCACAGGGCTGCACCGCGTTGCTGCGTGCGGCCGGTGGTGGCCACCTGGCGGTGACCGACCTGCTGCTGGCGCGTGGCGCCGATCCGCAGCACGCCGCGGCCAGTGGCGCGACGCCGCTGTCGGCGGCGGTCAGCATGCGCCAGGTGGATATCGTGTCGGCCCTGCTCGATGCCGGCGCCAAGCTGGAACACCGCCTGCCGGGTGGAGTGACCGTGCTGATGCTGGCTTCGGCGCTGGGCCTGCCGGACATCGTCGCGCGCCTGCTCACTGCGGGTGCCGACGTGCATGCCGGTGACGCGCAGCAGCTGGGGCCGCTGCATTGCGCTGCCCTGTACGGCTTCAGTGCCCGCGACCGTTCGCGTCTGCTGGCCCTGCTCGACACCCTGCTGCTGGCCGGTGCCGAACCGGACCAGGCCGCCGCCGGTTCGGTCACGCCGCTGCTGCTGCTGCTGGGTGCGCGTGCCGAGCCGGGTACCGCCTGCGACGAGCAGGTGGTGATGGCGGCGGTAGAGCGCCTGCTGGACGAGGACGTGAGCCTGGACGTGCGTGATCCGCGCGGTTTCGGCCCGCTGCATCTGGCCGCCCTGCACGGCCTGCCACTGCTGGTGCAGCGCCTGCTGCGCGCCGGTGCTGATCCGGAAGTACGCGACAGCCTCAACCGCAGCCCGCGCGAGATCGCGGTGATGCGTGGTTTCATCGACGTTGCCGGCGAGTTCGAACCGCGCGTGCCGGGCGTTTCGTCGATGGCGCGGTTCCTGCGCGACAACGGCTGACAGGCCGGGGTCGGATCCCTTTCCAACGGAAAGGGCTCTGACCCAACATCGCGCCATCCACGCATGGCGTGGATCTACTGTGGGAATCTGCCCCTGGTGGGTGCCGACCGTTGGTTGGCACGCCTACTCGCCGTCGCTTTCCGCGTCGGCCTCGAACAGGTGCATCAGGTCGTTGCGTGCATCGCGCGAGGTCTGGATCACCGCAGCCTCGTCGTCGTACACCAGGTACTGGTCGCGCAGCAGTTGTTCGTCATGCTCGCGGAAGCGCTGCACATGGCGTTCGGCCACGTCCGGTGCCACGCCCAGCGCGGTCAGCACGCGCCCGCTCATCTCCAGGCTGGTGCCGAACACTTCGCGGAACGGCTCGGCCGACATGTCCATCAGGCGCCACGCATGCTGGCGGTTGCGTGCACGCGCCAGCACCTTCGCGTCCGGGTACAGCCGACGCACCATGCGCACCGCACGCAGGTTGGTCTCCGGGTCGTCCACGGTTATCACGAACACGTCGATGTGCTCGCCACCCGCCGCACGCAGCATCTCCGGCCGGGTCGGGTCGCCGTAGTACAGCTGGTTGCCGAAGCGGCGCAGGTCGGCCACCGTGTCCGGGTTCGCCTCCAGCGCCACGAACGGCACCTTCTGCGCGGTCAGCAGGCGCGCGATCACCTGGCCGAAGCGGCCCATGCCGGCGATCAGTACCTTCGGCCGGTTGTCCGGCGCAACCTTGTCGGCCTCGGCCGCCGCGCGTGGTGTGGCCTTTTCCTGGCCGAGCAGCTTGAGCAGCGCGATCATCAGCAACGGCGTGATCGCCATCGACAGGCCGACGATCGCCACCAGCCGGTCATGGTTGGCGTTGCCCAGCAGGTGCGCGCGCTGCGCTTCGTTGAACACCACGAAGGCGAATTCGCCGCCCAGCCACAGCACGCTGCCCAGCAGCAGCGACTGCCGTGAACTGAGCTTTGCAATACGGCCAATCACATACAGCAGGCTGAACTTGACCACCAGCAGGATCGCCACGCCGGCCGCGATCAGCCACGGCTCGGCGGCGATGCGGTCGAGGTCGATGCCCATGCCCACCGCGATGAAGAACAGGCCCAGCAGCAGGCCCTTGAACGGCTCGATCTGCGCTTCCAGTTCGTGCCGGAACTCCGAGTCGGACAGCAGCACGCCGGCCAGGAACGCGCCCAGGCTGGGGCTGAGGCCGGCTTCCTGCATGAACCAGGCGGTGCCGAGCACCACCAGCAGGGCGGTGGCGGTGAACACTTCCGGGCTGCGGGTGCGCGCGATGACGCTGAACACCTTGCGCAGCACCGGTCGCCCGCACAGGATCACCAGCGCCAGCGCGCCCAGTGCCACCATCGCATCCTCGATGCGCAGGGTCTCGTTCTTCACCCCGCCCAGCAGCGGGATGGCCGCCAGCAGTGGGATCGCGATCAGGTCCTGGAACAGCAGGATGGCGAACCCGAGCCGGCCATGGTCGCTGTTGATCGCCTTGTGCTCGGACAGCAGCTGCAGGCCCACCGCGGTGGACGACAGCGCCAGCGCCACGCCCACCACCAGCGCGCTTTTCCACTGGAAATGGTCGAGCAGCAGCAGGCCGCCCAGCACCAGCCCGGACAGCGCCACCTGCGCCGCACCGGCACCGAACACCGAGCGCCGCATCACCTTCAGGCGGGCCGGCGACAGCTCCAGGCCGATCACGAACAGCAGCATCACCACGCCGATCTCGGCGGCACCGAGGATACGGTCGGCGTCCTGCACGAAGCCCAGTCCGTCCGGGCCCAGCACCACGCCGGCCGCCAGGTAGCCCAGTACCGCGCCGAAGCCGAACTTCTTGAACACCGGCACGGCGATGACCGCCGCCAGCAGCAGCACCAGGGCCAGTTCCAGACCACCGCTATGCATGGGAATACCTGGTCATCGGGGAGCCCGCTGTGCGTCCGTTCGGGTGGGAGGAAGCGTGGCGAGCGCCACCAGCACATTATGCGCGCCGACCTGTGTACGCACGAGAACAACCGGCGGGGCCTTGGCGCGGGGCGGCCGGGTTGACCTGCATGCCCGGCAGGTCCAGACTCCCCGCCGCTGGCGGCGCGTCCGTCGGCACACGCATCCCGGAGTCCCCAACCCATGTCCAGCGACAGTAGAAGTCGACCTCGTTCGACGCCAGCGATGGCCACCGCCTGACATCGGGACGGTTTGCCTGCGTTGGCGTTGCGCGAGGTCGCACCCCCACAAGGCAAAACCGATGAACCAGAAGCAATTGCTGCGCCCGGTGGCCGATGCCGCCGCACTGGCCGCACCGCTGGCGAACTACAACACCGCCGATGCGGTGGAATTCCTCAACACGCTGGAACTGAGCCGCGCCGCGGAAACGCTGGCCGCGCTGCCGTTGCCGCGTGCAGTGAAGATGCTCGAAGCGCCGGAGCTGCACCGCAGCGGCGAACTGGTGGCCGCGCTGCCGCCGGCACGGGCTGCGGCTCTGCTTGGCCTGATGGCCGATGACCGCGCCACCGACATCGTCCACGAGCTGGACGAAGAAGAGCGCGCGCGGCTGATTCCACTGCTGGGCACCGACGCCCGCCAGGCCATCCAGAAGCTGCTCAGCTATCCGCCGAACACTGCCGGTGCGCTGATGACCACCGAGTACGTGGCGGTGCCTGCCAGCTGGACCGTGGCGCAGACTCTGCAGCACATCCGCCAGGTCGAACGCACCCGCGAAACGGTGTACGCGATCTACGTGCTGGAGCCGGCCAGCCAGCAGCTGCAGCAGGTGGTGACCATGCGCCGGTTGATCACCGGCCTGCCCGAGGAGTCGATCCTGGACGTGGCCCAGGTCAATCCGCCGGTGACCGTGGATGCGCTGATGGACCAGGAAGAAGTGGCACGGCTGATCCGCCGCCACGACCTGCTGGCGATCCCGGTGGTCGACGCGCAGCAGCAGATGCTCGGCATCGTCACCGTGGACGACGTGCTCGATGCGCTGATCGAGGAATCCACCGAGGACGCACACAAGTTCGGCGGCATGGAGGCACTGGACAAGCCTTACATGCAGATCGGCTTCTTCGAAATGCTGCGCAAGCGCGCCGGCTGGCTGAGCGTGCTGTTCCTGGGTGAGATGCTGACCGCCAGCGCGATGCAGCACTACGAAGACGAACTGGCACGGGCGGTGGTGCTGACCCTGTTCATCCCGCTGATCATGAGCTCGGGTGGCAACTCTGGCTCGCAGGCCACCTCACTGCTGATCCGCAGCCTGGCGCTGCGCGAACTGCGCCTGCGCGACTGGTGGAAGGTGGCCCTGCGCGAGATCCCGACCGGCATGGTGCTGGGTGCCATCCTTGGCTGCCTGGCCATCGTGCGCATCGTGATCTGGCAGCTGGGCGGCCTGCACGACTACGGCGAGCACTGGATCCTGCTGGCGATCACCATCGGCGCCGCGCTGGTCGGCATCGTCACCTTCGGTTCGCTGTCCGGCTCGATGCTGCCCTTCATCCTGAAGCGGCTCGGCTTCGACCCGGCCAGCGCCTCGGCCCCGTTCGTGGCCACCCTGGTGGACGTGACCGGCCTGGTGATCTATTTCAGCATCGCCGCGATGATCCTGCACGGCACGCTGCTGTAAGCCGGAACCACCGTGCTTCGGTAGGTGCCGACCTTGGTCGGCACGTAGAACAAAAAGGGGACGGATGGGATTAAGTCGCTTAAGGCACATGAGGCACAAACGACGTAATCCCCTCCGTCCCCTTTTTTGGGTACCGTAGGCGCATGAGTACCTACCACCTGCAGTCCGTGTTCCGTCCGCAGTCGGTCGCGGTGATCGGCGGCAGTCCGCGCGAGCGTTCGGCCGGTCGCGCGGTGATGCGCAACCTGCGTGGCACTGGCTTCCCCGGCAAGGTGGCCTGGATCAACCCGCGGCATGCCGAGATCGATGGCATCCGCACGATCAAGCGGTTGAAGGACCTGGACTGGGTACCGGACCTGGTCGTCATCACCGCACCGGCGGCGATCGTGCCGCAGGTAGTGCGTACCGCCGCCGAACGCGGCGTGCAGGCCGCGATCATCCTCACCGCGCACCTGGGCGAAGGCCCGGGCTCGTTGTCGGAACAGGTGGAAACGGTGGCGCGCAAGCACGGCCTGCGCATTCTTGGCCCGCACTGCCTGGGCGTGATCGCACCGCATGCACGGCTCAATGCCAGCATCGCCGCGCACTTCCCGCAGGCCGGTGACCTCGCGCTGATCTCCGAATCCTCGGCGATTGCGGCGGCGCTGGTGGAATGGGGCGTGGCGCGCTCGGTCGGCTTCTCGGCCGTGGTCTCGCTGGGCGACACGATGGACGTCGACTTCGGCGACCTGCTCGACTACTTCGCCACCGACTACCGCACACGCGCCATCCTGCTCTACGTCGAGCAGATCAAGGATGCGCGCAAGTTCATGTCGGCCGCGCGTGCCGCCGCGCGCGCCAAGCCGGTGGTGGTGGTGAAGTCCGGCCGTGCCGAGCGCGTGCAGCCGGGCAGCCGCGATACCCATGTGCAGGCCCTGGCCCGCGCCGACGATGTGTACGGTGCGGCCTTCAACCGCGCCGGCCTGCTGCGCGTGGGGGCGCTGGACGAACTGTTCACCGCCGCCGAGTCGCTGGGTCGGTTGGGGACGTTCCCCGGTCGTCGCCTGGCCATCCTCAGCAATGGCGGTGGCGTGGGTCGTCTCGCCGTAGACCAGCTGATCGCATTGCGTGGCACGCTGGCCAACCTGTCCGACAGCACCATCGAGAAACTCGACGCCGCGCTGCCACAGGGCTGGTCGCGCAGCAATCCGGTGGACATCGTGGTTGACGCCGATGGTGACCGCTATGCCGCGGCCATCGAAGCGCTGCTGGCCGACAATGAGAATGACGCGGTGATGGTGGTCAACGTACCCACCGCATTCACCTCGTCTGCAGACGCTGCGCAGGCACTCACCCGCACGCTCGGCCTGCGCCCGCGCCATCACCGTGACAAGCCGGTGTTCGCGGTGTGGCTGGGCAACGATGACCAGGCCACCGCCACGCTCAACGCGGCGCGGGTGCCAACCTATCCGACCGAGGCGGAGGCAGTACGTGGCTTCCAGCACCTGGTGCGCTACCGCGAAGCGCAGAACGCCCTGATGGAAACGCCGCCCAGCCTGCCGCAGGACTTCAGCGTGGACGCGGCGGCTGCACGCACGCTGATCGATGCTGCGCTGGCCAATGGCCAGCAGTGGCTGGACCCGCTGGCCACCCATGAACTGCTCAAGGCCTACGGCATTCCTTCGGCGCCGGTGATGCATGCGCGCGATGCGCACGAGGCGATGGACCTGGCGCAGCCGCTGCTGGAACGCGGTGCCACGGTCGCATTGAAGATTCTCTCGCCGGATATACCGCACAAGTCGGAAGTGGATGGCGTGCGCCTCAACCTGTCCACGCTGCCGGCGGTGCAGAGCGCGGCCAACGCGATCCTGTCGCGTGCACGCCAGCTGCGGCCGGATGCACGCATCGATGGCTTGCTGGTACAGCCGACCATTGTCCGCCCGAAGGCGCGTGAGCTGATCGTCGGCATTGCCGATGACGCGACGTTCGGCCCGGTGATCGTGGTCGGTCGCGGCGGCACTGCCGTCGAAGTGATCAATGACAAGGCGCTGGCGCTGCCGCCGCTGGACCTGCGCCTGGCCCACGAGCTGATCGGCCAGACCCGCGCCTCGCGCATCCTCAAGGCCTACGGTGATGTGCCCGCCGCCGACGAGCGTGCACTGGCACTGGCACTGGTCAAGCTGGCACAGCTGGCCGCCGACATTCCCGAAGTGCGCACGCTGGACATCAATCCGCTGCTGGTCGACGGCAAGGGCATCCTCGCCCTCGACGCACGCGTGGCGGTGGCGCCGTCGCGCATCCTTCACAAGGGCCGCGGCCATCCGCGTTTCTCGGTGTTCCCGTACCCGAAGGAGTGGGAGCGCACCATTGAACTGTCCGATGGCGGTCGCGCCTTCGTGCGCCCGGTGCGGCCGGAGGACGACGCACTGTTCCGTGCGTTCTTCGCCCGTGTCAGTGACGAGGATCTGCGCCTGCGTTTCTTCCAGTCGGTGAAGCACTTCAGCCACGAGTTCATCGCGCGCTTGACCCAGCTCGACTACGCACGCTCGATCGCGCTGGTGGCGATCGAGCCACGCAGTGGCGAAATGCTGGGCGCGGTGCGCCTGCATGCCGATGCCGATTACCATCGTGGCGAGTACGGCATCCTGATCCGTTCGGACCTGAAGGGCCACGGCATCGGCTGGCGGCTGATGGCGATCATGATCGAGTACGCCAAGTGGCTGGGCCTGGATGTGGTCGAAGGCCAGGTGCTGCGCGAGAACAGCACCATGCTGGCGATGTGCCAGAGCCTGGGCTTCAAGACCAAGCTGGACCCGGACGACCCGACGGTGATGATGGTGACCCTGCCGGTGCAGCAGGTCGAGGTGCCCGACGTGCCGCCGGCGGCGTGATCCGCGCGCGGCGGTGCAGCGGTCTCACCGCATCGGTTCCACCACCACCGCCGTGCCATAGCACAGCACCTCGGTCAGCCCGGTCATCACATCGGTGGCGTCGTAGCGCATGCCGATGATCGCGTTGGCGCCCAGCTGCCGCGCGTGCTTGACCATGTCGCGGTAGGTTTCCTCGCGGGCCTGTTCGCACAGCTCGGTGTAGATGGTGATGTTGCCACCGAAGAGCGTCTGGATGCCGCCCAGGAAGTTGCCGACGATCGAACGCGAGCGCACGGTGATGCCACGCACCACGCCCAGATTGCGCACGACCCGGTGCCCGGGCAGCTCGAAGGCGGTGGTGACCAGCGCATCGTCGAAGCGCAGTGCCGGCGGGGAAGGGGTGCCGCTGTTGTAGGGATCTGCCATGGTGCGTCCGTAACGGGGGGGCGAGCTTGCCCGACTCTACAGCGCAACCGCCCGTTGCGGCATGGTTCCGTCACCGCGCTGGCGCGACAATAACCCCATGACCGACCGTATTCCCCTGTTGCTGCTGCCCGGCCTGCTCAACGATGCCGAGCTGTGGCGCGCGCAGTTGGCCGACCTGGCCGATATCGCCGAATGCACCGTGGGCGACCAGACCCGTGGTGAAACCCTGCAGGCGGTGGCCGAGGATGTGCTGGCGCAGGCACCGGAGCGCTTTGCGCTGGCCGGTTTCTCGCTGGGCGGCTTCGTGGCCCAGCAGATCCTGCGCATCGCGCCAGAACGCGTGCTGCAGTTGGCACTGATCGATACCTCGATCCACGCCGACTCACCCGAGCGGGCCGAGCAGCGCCGCAGCCAACGTGCCAGCGTGCGCCTTCCGGGAAAATTCCACGGCTTCGGTGACGCGTTGATGCGCAGCTACATTGATGCCTCGCGGCTGGACGACTACGTGCTGGTGCAGCGTGTGCGCGACATGACCGCGCGGTTGGGCGCCGAAGTGTTTCTGCGCCAGAGTGCGCTGGAGCGCCGCGATGGCCGCGATGTGCTGGCCAGGTACCGCGATCCGCTGCTGATCGTCTGCGGCGCGAACGATCGCATTACGCCGCTGGCAGTGAGTGAGGAAATGCACGCGTTGGTGCCGCACTCGCAGCTGGTGGTGGTGCCCGATTGCGGGCACCTGGCACCAATGGAGAAACCGGACGAAGTGAGTGCGGCGATGCGTGGGTGGTTGCTGCAGGGCGAGGGATAGCCCTGCCTTTGGTAGGTGCCGACCTTGGTCGGCACCTACGATTCCGATCCGTAACCGCGGTTGTGGGATCAATCCCAGGCCGGGGCAATCCCTTCCGGATTCGCCAGGCGATGGCCACGATCCAGCTTGGCGATCTGCGCCAAGTCTTCGTCGGTCAAACGGATCGCTGCCGCTTCCAGGTTGCTCGACAGGTTCTCGCGCTTGGTCGACGACGGGATCACCGAGAAGCCCTGTTGCAGCGCCCAGGCCAGTGCGATCTGCGCCGGGGTGGCCTGGTGGCGGCCGGCAATGGCCTGGATCACCGGGTCCTTGATCACTTCGCCATAGGCCAGGCTCATGTAGGCGGTGACGTGGATGCCGTTGTCCTGCAGGAACTTCACCAGCAGGCGGTTCTGCAGGTATGGGTGGACTTCGATCTGGTTGGTGGCGATGGCATCGGCACCGAGGATGGCGATCGCCTTGCGGGTCTGCGCGATGGTGAAGTTGGAGATGCCGATCTCACGGGTCAGGCCCTGTGCCTTGGCCTCGGCCAGTGCGGTCAGGTACTCCTCCATCGGCACGTCGACCTTGTCGTTCGGCGACGGCCAGTGGATCAGCGCCAGATCCACCTGGTCGGTGCGGAGCTTTTCCAGACTGGTGTGCAGGCTGGCCAGCAGCGCATCGCGCTTGAACGCGGTGATCCAGACCTTGGTGGTCAGGTAGATCTCATCGCGCGGCACGCCGGAATCGGCGATGGCCTGGCCGACGTCGGCTTCGTTGCCGTAGATCTGCGCGGTATCGATGGCGCGGTAGCCGACCGCCAGCGCGTTGCGCACGGAGTCGATCACGGTCTGGTCTTTCAGGCGGAAGGTGCCGAGACCGAAGGCGGGGACAGTCATGGGGGGGCTCCAGCAGAGGGGGGAGGGAGGCGGGAATATCCGGCAAAGGGTAGGCCAGTGACCGCGTGCATGCCGGCAACGGTGCATTGCACCACCGTGTACGCACGGATTCCTGCCATCGCCCGACCAACGGTCGGGCGCTACCCATGCGGCGTTGGACGCTGCCGGCCGCTGGCCGGCAACCGCATCAATCAGGCCGCGCGTGCCAGCCCGCCCTTCACCGCTGCCGTGGTCGACAGATCGAACACGTCCACCGCATCGATCAACCGGTTCGCCTGCTGCTCCAGGCTGCGCGCGGCGGCGCTGGCCTCTTCCACCAGCGCGGCGTTCTGCTGGGTGGTGCCGTCCATCTGGATCACGGTCTGGCTGACCTGTTCGATGCCCGCGCTCTGCTCCTGCGAGGCAGCGGAGATCTCGGCCATGATGTCGGTCACCCGCTGCACCGATGCCACGATCTCGGCCATGGTGTCGCCTGCCTCGCGCACGCGCTGCGCGCCATGGCCGACCTGTTCCACCGAGGCTTCGATCAGTGACTTGATCTCCTTCGCAGCCGCCGCCGAGCGCTGCGCCAGGGTGCGCACTTCACTGGCCACCACCGCGAAGCCGCGGCCCTGTTCACCGGCGCGCGCTGCTTCCACTGCCGCGTTCAGGGCCAGGATGTTGGTCTGGAACGCGATGCCATCGATCACGCTGATGATCTCGGCGATCTGCCGCGAGGAGGTTTCGATCGCGCCCATCGTTGCCACCACCTGGCCGACCACGCTGCCACCGTGCGAGGCGACCGTATGTGCGCCGATCGCCAGCTGGTTGGCCTGGCGCGCATGCTCGGCATTCTGGCGCACGGTGGAGGTCAGTTCCTCCATCGACGCCGCCGTCTCTTCCAGGTTGGCGGCCTGCTGTTCGGTGCGGCGCGAAAGGTCATTGTTGCCGGCGGCGATCTCCGCTGCGGCAGTGTGGATGTTGCCGGAGGCGTGCTTGATGTCGGTGACGATGGTCGCCAGCTGCGTGGCGGTGGTATTGGCATCGCCGGCGATGCGCGCGAACACGCCCTGGAAATCCCCGTGCATGCGCGCGCCGAGGCGTCCATCGGCGATCGCGCGCAGCATGCTGGAGACCTCGCCCAGGTTCAGCTCGGTGGTCTGCATCAGGCGGTTCAGACCCTCGACCATCGCGCGGAAATCATGCTCGAAGCGGGCACTGTCGCCGCGCTGGCTGAAGTCACCGGCGGCCGCCGCTTCGGCCAGGCGGCGGATCTCGCCGTTGATCGCGCCGAGGTTGTGCTTGACCGCGTCCAGCGCTTCGGTGATCACCGTCTTCTCGCCGGGCAGGCGCTCCATGTCCTGGCTGAGGTCGCCGACGGCGTAGCGGCCCATGATCGAGATCGCGCGCATCTTGACCTGGATGTGCGCGTCGACCAGCGTGTTGCAGTCGGCCACCATGGTGCCGAACGCGCCGGGGAAGGCACCGGCGTCCATGCGATGGCTGATGGTGCCGGCTTCGTGCGCCTGCGCCATCGCGGTCTGCGCATCCAGCACGCCGCGCAGCGTGGACTGCACCGCCTGCATGGCCTGCGCGAGGCGACCGATCTCATCGCGGCTGCGCACCTGCACAACGTGCTGCAGGTCGCCGGCAGCCACTGCACGCGCGGCGGCTTCCACCGCCAGCACCGGCTGCACGACGGCACGCCGCAGCCACCAGGCCAGCCCCATCAGCAGCAGCACCGCAGCCAGCACGGTCAGCGCCGCGCACAGCAGCAGCGTCTGCCGCGCCTGCTGCGAACGTGCCGCCACCGCCGCTTCGGCCACCTGCGTGGCGTGCGTGCTCAGCGCATCCAGTGCCGTCGCCACCGGGCGATCCTTGCCGCGCACCAGGTTGTCGCCGGCGGCGGGGTCGTAGCTGGCCTCGGCAAACGCCTGCAGCGCTGCGTGGTAGTCCTGCTGCAGCTGCGCGTGCGGGCCGATGAACGCCTGCGCCAGTTCACGCGTGCGCGCGTCCGGGCTGGTCACCAGGCTCTTGGCAAGTTGTTCGACCAGGCGGCCTTCGCTGTCGAAGGCCTCCAGGTGGCGCTGGCGCAGTGCGTCGTCGCGGCCGCGCAGCAGCACGTTCTTCCATTCCTGCACCTGGCCGCGGAATTCACGCTGCAGGCGCTCGGCATCGCGGCTGTGCTCGACTTCAGGTGGAACCTCGGTGGACAACTTCAACCAGGCGGAGGCCAGGCCCGCCAGCGCGCACAGCAGGACCACGGCCAGACCAACAGAAACCGCGCCGAGCAGCTTGGACTGCAGGCGCGGAGCACGGACAGACGCATTCATGGAAGGGACTCTCGGGAAGGGGCAATGCGGTATCGACCCGTCCCCCATGGGCCTGAAGTGCGACGGGCATCACATTCGTGTTTCGTTTAGCGATGTGAAGAAATTATTTCATAGGACAAATGCGTCCATATGGAACGAATGCGGACCCTCGACAGGAGAATTAAATGTAACTATTGTTGTTACATGAAATCCGCGAACCCGCTTTCCGACGCCCTGCACGTGATGGCGCACCTGGTCGGCCAATCCGCCCCACGCACCTCCGAGCAGCTGGCATCGTGCCTGCCGACCCACCCGGTGGTGATCCGCCGCCTGCTGGCGCAGCTGCACAAGGCCGGCCTGGTGCACAGTGCCCGCGGCCATGGGGGCGGCAGCCAGCTGGCCCGCGACGCCGCAGCCATCACCCTGCATGACATCTACCTGGCGGTGGGCGCACCGCCGCTGGTGCAGGTCGGTACCCGCGATCCGGGCGGTGGCTGCCCGATCCAGCAGTTGGTCAACAGTGCCTTGCTGGAGGGCGCACGCGAGGCGCAGCGGCTGCTCGAACAGCGCCTGCAGGCGACCACGCTGGACCAGCTCGGCGCCGATTTCGCCCGCCATCTCGCCCATCACCGTTCCCTGGAAGGTCATCATGAATCCTGATGTGCTCATCGTCGGCGGCAGCTATGCCGGCATCGCCGCCGGCCTGATCCTGGCCCGTGCCCGCCGCCCGGTCACCGTCATCGACGCCGGTTCGCCACGCAACCGCTTCGCCAGCCATTCGCACGGTGTACTGGGGCTGGATGGCGTCAGCGGCGCCGAGCTGCTGAAAACCGCGCGCCAGCAACTGCTGGACTACCCCAGTGTGCGCTGGGTCCATGCCGAAGTGGAGCACGCCCGCACCACCGCCGAAGGCGTGGAAGTGCGTACCGCCGATGGCCAGGTGCTGGCCGCGCGCAAGCTGCTGCTGGCCAGCGGCATCGCCGACCAGCTGCCGGAACTGCCCGGACTGGCCGAGCGCTGGGGCAGCACCGTGCTGCACTGCCCCTACTGCCACGGTTATGAGGTGGGTGGTGGTGCCATCGGCCTGCTCGGCGGCCATCCGATGTCCGCCAGCAAGGCACCGCTGTTCGCCGACTGGGGCAATGTCACGTTCTTCAGCATGGGACTGGACATCACTGATGACGAGCGCGCCGCCATGCAGCAGCGCGGCGTGCAGATCGAGACCTCGCCGGTGCTGGGCGTGCAGGGCGACCAGCCGACCTGGCTGGAAGTGGAGCTGGCCGATGGCCGCCGCATCGCCCAGCGTGCGTTGTTCGTGCCGGCCACCCAGGCGATGGCCACGACGCTGGTGCAGCAGCTCGGCTGCACGCTGGCTGAGAGCCCGCTCGGCGTGCTGATCGAGGTTGACGCGATGAAGCAGACCTCGGTGCCGAACGTGTATGCCGCAGGCGATGCGACTACGGTCGGCAACATTACCCTGGCCACCGCCGAAGGCGTGCGCGCGGGGATCGGCATGCACCATGCGCTGGTGGCAGAAGACAGCGTGCCGCGCTGATCGTTGCACAGGTGGGTGCCGACCTTGGTCGGCACCGCGCCGTTACCCCTTCACGCACAGCACCTGCCGCAGCGTGTGCACCACGTCGACCAGGTCGAGCTGCGCGGCCATCACATCGTCGATCGACTTGTACGCGGCCGGCGACTCGTCCAGCACGCCGCTGTCCTTGCGGCATTCCACGTGCGCGGTGGCCTCGCGGTGCTGGGCCAGCGTGATCTGCTGGCGCGCCGTGCCACGGCTCATCGCGCGGCCGGCGCCGTGGCTGCAGCTGTGGAAGCTGTCCGCGTTGCCCTTGCCACGCACGATGTAGCTGCGCGTGCCCATGCTGCCGGGAACGATGCCCAGCTCGCCCTCACGCGCACTGACCGCGCCCTTGCGTGTTACCAGCAGTTCCTGCCCGTGGTGCGTCTCCTTCTGCACGTAGTTGTGGTGGCAGTTCACCGCCATCGCCGCCAGCTGGAACTTCGGCAGCCGGTGGCGCATCTCGGCCAGCACGCGCGACATCATCGCCTCGCGGTTCTGCCGGGCATAGTCCTGCGCCCATGACACTGCTTCGACGTAGTCATCGAACAGCGGCTCGCCTTCCATGAAGAACGCCAGGTCCTTGTCCGGCAGGTGGAAGCCGAGCACGCGCCGGGCCAGTTCCTCGCGCGCCTTCTCGATGAAGTACGTGCCGATCAGGTTGCCGGTGCCGCGAGAACCGCTGTGCAGCATCACCCACACCGTATCCGTCTCGTCCAGGCACAGTTCGATGAAGTGATTGCCGCCGCCCAGCGTACCCAGCTGGCGGTCCAGCTTGTCGGTGCGGATCCTGCGGTGCCTGTCCTTGATCCTCTCCAGGCCGGCGGCCAGCCCGGACTGCACCAGCCGGGTATGGATGCTGTCGGGCATGCGCTGATGCTCACCGCCGCGCCCATTGCCGACCGGGATGCTGCGCTCGATGCTGTTGCGCAGCAGCCGCAGGTCATCGGGCAGGTCATTGGCACGCAGCGTGGTGCGCACGGCGGCCATGCCGCAGCCGATGTCGACGCCGACCGCGGCCGGGATGATCGCACCGCGGGTCGGGATCACCGAGCCCACGGTCGCGCCCTTGCCCAGGTGCACGTCCGGCATCACGGCCACCCACGGCCCGACGAACGGGATCGAGGCGATGTTGCGCAGCTGCTCATGTGCCTGCGCTTCCAGCGGCACACCGTTGACCCAGCCCTTGATCGGCGTGGTGCCCTCGGCATGCAGCCATTGATAGTTGTGTTGAGTGTCCATGTCTTCGTGTTTGTCCTTGATGGGCCGGCGGCGCGTCCCTGCGCCGCCGCTACCCCCTACCTGATCGTCACCAGCTGCTTCAGCACGCCATCCAGGCCGCCGAACACGGTGAGCTTGTCGATCTTCTCGGTGACCTTCTCCAGTGCCTCCAGCTCCTTCAAGCGCATCAGCACCGGGTTGTCCTCGATCAGCTTTGCGGTGTTGAGCTGCGAACGCGTGGCATTGGCCTCCTCGCGGCGACGGATCACGCTGGCCTGGGCCTGCTTCTCGGCCAGCACCACGCCGTTGAGGATCTCCTTCATCTCGCCCGGCAGGATCACGTCCTTGATGCCCACGCCGAGCAACCGCACACCGTGGCCCTCGATCGCCGCCTGCACATGGGCGGCAATCTCGCCGTCCAGTGCCGCCTTGTCACCCAGCAGCTCGTCCAGGCTGCGCACGGCAATCGCCTGGCGCAGGCCGAACTGCAGCTGCCGGTAGACGAACTCGTCGACATTGCTGAGCGTGCGGTGTGCACGCACCGGGTCGACCACCTGCACGGTCGCGGCGAGGTTCACCCGCAGGGTCACCTTGTCGCGGCTGAGCAGTTCCTGTCCGGACACGTCCAGCGAACGCGCACGCAGCTCCACGCGCTCCACCGACACGTTGCCGTTGAAGTTCCAGAACGCGTGCAGGCCGGCGTCCAGCGTCTGCCGCAGCGTGCCATCGATGAACAGCAGGCCGACCGACTCGCTCGGCACGGTGCTGATCACCGCCACACGCGGCAGCACGCCCAACTGGCCCAGGCGCTGCTGCACGTCCGCCGGGATGCGCGGTTCGTCACCCAGCGCCATCACGCGCACCTGGGTGTCGACCGAACCCCGCCAGTACAGGCGGCGGCTGCCCGGTGGCAGCACTTCATCGATACGGCCGTTGCGCAGCAACAGGCCGACCTCGGTGGCACCGACGTTGGCCAGCACGAAGTGCGTGTCCAGCCGTGCGCCCAGTGCCTCGATCAGGCTGTCCTGGTCGCTGCCGGTGTAGGCCGCGCCCTTCGATGCGGTGTGGATGTCCACGTGCGGGCGGCCGCCGAACGGCGACAGGCGGTGCACGCCCGGCAGCAGGATCTGCTGGAAACGACGGTTGCGATACACCAGGCCGCGCTCGCCGTCGCCGATCACGACCTTGATGGTCCAGAACATGGGAGTCTCTCCTTGTATGGCTCTGGTGGTTCGACCCGTTGCGGATGAATCGCCATGACCCGGGTCGATCAGGTCGTGGCGAGGCCGCCTGCACACCACGTGCAGGCAGCGGAAGAGGGCGGCCATCGGCGGACGGTCCGCGCGCGGAGCCTTCGGTGCGCCGGCACTGCTGCCATCGTCGTTCCCGGCGGACGGCACCGGTGCGGAACGTGGCTGGCAGTGGCGGCGGGCCGGGGCCCGGCGTGCGGTCCGTAGCCTTCCGCGTTCCTGCCCGAAGGCGATGGACGTGGACGGCGACGATGGCCGCTGGGGCTTGCGCCCCGGGTGCTGCTTCAAGTCATGACGTGACAGGTCATGTGGTTTGGAGTGGGAGTTGAACCCACGACAGACGGAATCAGGATCCGTTGCTCTACCCGACTGAGCTATCCAGTGGTGAACCGCGCGGAATCGAACCGCGTACCGGCGAACCGGTGCCTGCCTCCAGCAGGCGATCCAGGCGATGGGATGTCCGCGACCTCCGGCATACGCCACGGCAACGCCGCGCGCACCAGCCCGTGGTGGAAACGGGACCGTTGGAAAATCGAGGGTGCAGGCCACCGACATTATCGCGAGCGATAATGTTTGGGTGCGATGCAGATAATGTACAGGCGCTGCCGGTCGCGCGAAGTAAATGCTTCGGCGGGGCGGAAAAGCCTGGGTCAGTGAGCGGCGGGTCGCCGCGCGGGGTGCAGTTCTGGCATCGCGGGTCCTTGTGCCGACGCAAACGAAAACGCCCCCGGGACTTGCGTTCCGAGGGCGTCGTCAGGCCTCGGAGATCGGGGGGGCCGATCTCCGCAGGGCGGGTATCAGGCCGTTGTCAGCTGGACTTCCTTGCCGAACGCGCGCGCCAGCACGTCCATGCGCAGGCATGGCAGCAGTTTGGCGATGGCGACGGAATGCGCGTTCAAGGAAGTTTCCAGTGGTTGTTGAAACGAGGTGCGCACGATAAACCACGATTTACTCGCGTGCAACCATTTTGTTGAACTATTTTCTTCGGCATTGTGCGATGCCGGCCAGCGGCCGGCACTGCCCCTCAGCCTTCTTTGCTGGCGGCATCGAGTTGCGCGACATCCTGCACGCTCAGCGACACGTTGGCCGCCGCCAGCAGATCGTGCAGCTGCTCGACGCTGGTGGCGCTGACGATCGGCGCGGTGATCGACGGCCGTTCGATCTGCCATGCGAGTGCGATCTGCGCGGCACTGGCATTGTGCTTGCTGGCCACGTCGTCCAGCGCCTGCAGGATGCGCAGGCCACGCGGATTCAGATAGCGCTTCACCACCGTTTCGCCACGTGCCGGGCTCTTGGCCGCATCGGCCGGCGTGCGGTACTTGCCGCTGAGGAAGCCGCTGGCCAGCGCGTAGTAGCCGATCACGCCGATCTGTTCGCGCTGCACCAGTGGTTCCAGCTCCTTCTCGTAGCCGGCACGGTCGTACAGGTTGTACTCCGGCTGCAGGGTTTCGTAACGCGGCAGTTTGTAGTCGGTGGACACCTTCAGCGCATCGGCCAGGCGCGTGGCGCTGTAGTTGGAGGCACCGATCGCGCGCACCTTGCCCGCTTCGATCAGGCGGCCGAACGCGGCCAGGGTCGCTTCCAGCGGTGTCGACTCGTCATCCTCGTGGGCCTGGTACAGATCGATCACGTCGGTCTGCAGGCGGCGCAGTGAATCCTCGACCGCGGCATTGATGTTGTCCGGGGTCAGGCCGGGGCGTTCGGCCCATTTGGCCACCTTGGTCGCCAGCACCACCTTGTCGCGCTTGCCGTTACGGGCAAACCACTTGCCGATCAGCGTTTCCGATTCGCCGCCGGCATTGCCCGGCACCCAGGCCGAATACACATCGGCGGTGTCGACCAGGTTGAAGCCGGCGTCGACGAAGGCATCGAGCAGGGCGAAGCTGGCCTTCTCATCGGCGCTCCAGCCGAACACGTTGCCACCGAAGGCGAGCGGACGTACATGCAGGCCGGAACGGCCCAGTTCGCGGGTTGCCGTCATGGGCACGGACTCCTTGGGGGAAGTGTTCCAGAATAGAACGCGTTGTGTGACCGCGCTGCGGCGGCGACCACAAAACAGTGTTCCGCGATACGCACGCAGCTAACGTTTTGTGAACACCTGGGACGCCGCGGCTGCTAGTCTCGCCGCATCTTCCGCTGGAGTCGCTCCGATGATGCCTGCTTCGTCCCTGCGTGGTTGCCGCCTGCTGCTTGCTTCGGCCCTGCTTGCCGCTGTTCCCGCGTTCGCCGCACCGGCCACGGTGGCGCCGGCGAAGATCCAGGTGTCGCCGGCCATCGATGCGGCGGTGAAGGCGTCGACCCGTGATGCCAACAACGTCAAGCGCGATGGCTTCCGTCATCCGGCGCAGACGTTGTCGTTCTTCAAGGTGACGCCGGAGAAGACCGTCATCGAGATCACCCCCGGCAACGGCTGGTACTCGGAAATCCTGGCGCCGCTGCTGCACGACAAGGGCCACTACGTTGCCGCCGTTGTCGATCCGATGGCCGTGCCCGAAGGCCGCGGCCGTGACTACCAGCAGCGCAGCCGCGACGGCCTGGAAAAGAAGTACGCCGGCGCGCCGGCACAGTTCGGCAAGACCGCCGTGGTGGCCTACGATCCGGCCAAGCCGGTGTTCGGCCCGGCCAGTTCAGCCGACGTGGTGCTGACCTTCCGCAACGTGCACAACTGGCGCAAGGCCGGCCAGGCGCAGGGCATGTTCCAGGGCTTTTTCAACGTACTCAAGCCGGGCGGCGTGCTGGGTGTGGTCGAGCATCGCGCCAAGGCCGATGTGGCCGACGACGATGACACCGGCTATGTCGGCCAGCAGCAGGTGATCGCGATGGCCGAAGCCGCCGGCTTCAAGCTGGACGCGCGCAGCGAGGTCAACGCCAACCCGCGTGACAGCAAGGACCACCCGAACGGCGTGTGGACGTTGCCGCCGACCAACCAGCACGACAAGGCCGACGATGCGAAGTACCAGGCGATCGGCGAAAGCGACCGCATGACCCTGCGCTTCATCAAGCCATAGCGGGTGGCGCCGGGCTGCGCCCGGTGAGCGCGCAGCGGTGTTGGATGGAATGGGTCGCCGCCGGGCAATGCCCGGCGCTGCCGTCAATGGAGAGTGCTGTTGAAGAAAGTGCTGTACTTCGCCTTCGCATTGATGGCGTTGCCGCGGTTGTACGACTTCGTGTTCCATGCGGGTCACGTGCATGACCTGGTGGCGGCGGCAGGTTTTGCAGTGCTGCTCGTTGGTTGCCTGCTGGACGAACGCGCGCGCAGGGCCTGCCCACCGGTAGCGCCGCTGCGCTACCGCGCCAACGCTGCCGCCACGTGCGGCGCCGTGGTGGTGCTCGTTGCGCTGTTGATGGAAAGGAAGGTCTTCGGCTGAGCAGCTGGTGATCGCGGCGGCGATGCGGGAATGGGACAATGCCCCACCCGCCGCCCGCCGTGCCCGCAATGCTGATCGCCTTCAACAAGCCCTTCAACGTGCTCTGCCAGTTCACCGACCGCAGCGTGCCGCCGCGGCCGACCCTGGCCGGGTTCGGCCTGCCGCCGCGCGTGTATGCCGCCGGCCGCCTGGACCATGACAGCGAGGGCCTGCTGCTGCTGACCGACAACGGCACGCTGGCGCACAAGCTGACCGACCCGAAGCACAAGGCTGACAAGACCTACTGGGTGCAGGTGGAAGGCATGCCCAGCGACGAACAGCTGCAGCAGCTGCGCGACGGCGTGGTGCTCAATGATGGACCGACCCTGCCGGCCAAGATCGAACGCATCGATCCGGCGCCGTCGCTGTGGACGCGCGATCCGCCGGTACGTTTCCGCAAGACCGTGCCCGATGCGTGGCTGGCGATCACGATCCGCGAGGGCCGCAACCGCCAGGTGCGGCGGATGACCGCGGCGGTGAACCTGCCGACGCTGCGGCTGGTGCGGGTGTCGATGGGACCGTACCGGCTCGATGACCTGCAGCCTGGGCAGTGGCGGCAGATCGGTTGAAATGAAAAGGCCGGAGCCCTTCCTGGGGAAGGACACCGGCCCTGGCAGCGGTCAACGATCTCAGGCGTCGCTGCCGATATCGCTGTGCTCGTCCACGACGGTGTCGTTGCGGCGGTCACGTGCGTTGATGCGCTGCGCCTGCCCATTCACCACATGGCTATTGGCGGCCTTCTTCTTCTGCTGCTTGCGGTACAGCGCATAGCCGAGCAGGCCGACACCCACCGCGGCAGCGGCCACGGCCACCGCCGGATTGCGGCGCACGAACTTGGTGGCGGCCTTGCCGCCGGTCTTCACTGCGCCGATGGCGGCGCCGGTCTTGATCCAGTCCGCATTGCGCAGGCTGCCACCGGCGCTCTTCAGGCCATCGCCGGCGGTATGGGCCAGCTCCAGGGCGCGCTCCAGAGCGCGGTCGGTGATTACGGTCAGCTTGCTCATGCGGGGGGTCCTTTGCCTCGGGTCGAAGTCCAGTGTCGCGTGTTGCCCGTAAACGGTATGTCAGTCGAGGCAGCACGTGGCGTGACTTTACCGCAGCCATTCAGGATCAGGCAGGGTCCGCAACCGGTAGTGCCGGCCGCTGGCCGGCAACCTCCTGGCATCGTGTGGAGGGCTTTGCCGGCCAGCGGCCGGCACTACCGGTCAGGTGCCGCGTGGCTTGGCCCGGTGCGTGGCCGTCGCCGTCCACGGATCATCCGGCCACGGATGGCGCGGGTAGCGGCCCTTCATTTCCTTTTTCACCTCGGCGTACGTGCTTTCCCAGAAATTGCGCAGGTCCTGGGTGACCTGCAGCGGGCGCCCACCGGGGGAGAGCAGGTGCAGGGTCAGGGGCACGCGGCCGTCGGCGATGCGCGGCGTGTCGGCCAGGCCGAACAGTTCCTGCAGTTTCACCGCCAGCACCGGCGGCAACGGATCGCCGCTTTCGCTGTCCAGCGCATAGGTGATCGGCCGCTCCAGCCCGGAGGGCACGGTGATGCGGGTCGGCGCATGACGTTCGACCAGCTGCCGCTGCGACCACTCCAGCAGCGACTTCAAGGCTTCGCCGAAGCTGGATTCATCCAGCGCATCCAGTCGCGTCTTGCCGGCGAACGCGGGCTGCAGCCATTGCGCGCGCGTGGCCAGCAGGGCGTCGTCGCTGCAGTCGGGCAGGCCGAGCTCCGGCATCCAGCGCCGCAGCGATTCCACCCGTGCCTGCCACTGGCGCAGGCCTTCGGTCCACGGCAGCGCCTGCAGGCCGAGCTCGGCCACCGCGTCGGTCAGCGCCTGTGCGGCGTGCTGCGGATCAACCCGGCCGGCCGAGCGGCTGTCCAGCACGATGCGGTCGAAACGGGTCTCGCGCAGTGCCACCAGGGCGCGACGCTCGCTGTCCCAGCGCACCACATCCCCGGTCACGAAGCGCTCCGGCCACGCCTTGCGCAGCTGGCCCTCGTCCACCGGTGCGGCACGCAGCAGCAGCGCATCGCGTGCCTCGAAGCGCAGTTCACTGGCTACCAGCCACGGTTCGCCTCGCAGGTCGCTCAGCTCGTGCAGGCGCGCGCTGCGGCCATTGGCCAGCAGGTAGCGCAGCGGATCGCTGGGGTGCTGGACACCGATGCGGTCCGGGAACGCATGTGCGAGCAGGTCACCCAGCTCGTGCGCCTCGATGCTGGCCGGTGGCGCGGCATCGCAGCGCAGGCGACGTCGCCATTGTTTGGCGGCGGCATCGATGGCGGCCAGGCCGCTGCGGTTGGCGTCGCCCGGTGCGCGGCCATTGCGGAATGCCGCCAGCGCACGCCAACGCGCGGCCAGCGCATCACCGCCCTGGCGCAACGGATCGCGCGCGTCCAGCAGGGCGGCCAGATCGGCGGCCAGCGCCTGTGCGCGGGTATCGGGCGCGGCCAGCAGCATCGCTGCGATCCGTGGGTGCGTGCCCAGCGCCAGCACACGGCGGCCGAGCGCGGTTATCGCGCCGCTGCTGGACAGGGCGCCGAGCCGCTGCAGCAGTTCGCGCGCGGCACCCATCGGGCCCGCCGGTGGCGGATCGAGGAAGCGCAGGTCGCTGCTGCCCCAGGCCGCCAGTTCCAGCGCCAGTCCGGCCAGCTCGACCTGATCGATTTCGGCGCGACGCTGCGGCTCCAGCCGCTGCGACTGCGGCCACAGCCGCCATGCCACGCCTTCGGCCACGCGGCCGGCACGGCCCGCGCGCTGGTCGGCCGAGGCTTGGGCGATGGCCACCACGTCCAGCCGGGTGAAGCCACTGTTGGGGTCGTAGCGCGGTTCGCGCGCCTGGCCGCTGTCGATCACCACGCGCACGCCGGGCAGGGTCACCGACGACTCGGCCACGTTGGTGGCCAGCACCACGCGCCGACGACCATCACTGGCTGCCTGCAGGACCCGCGCCTGCTGCTCCACCGGCAGTTCACCGTGCAGGGCCAGCACTTCCACACCCGCATCCAGCGATTCCTGCAGCCCGGCCTGCACCCGCGCGATCTCGCGCTGGCCGGGCAGGAACACCAGCAGGTCACCGGGATGTTCAGCCAGGGCCTGCTGCACCGCGCGGCGAACCTGCAATTCCAGCGCCTCATCGCGGCGCGCCGGGAAATGGCTGACCGTCACCGGGTAGCTGCGGCCTTCGCTGCTCAGCCGCGGCGCATCGAGGAAGCGTGCCAGCCGTTCGCCATCCAGCGTTGCCGACATCACCACCAGGCGCAGGTCGTCGCGCAGCTGTGCCTGCACGTCCAGCGCCAGTGCCAGGCCCAGATCCCCACTGAGATGGCGCTCGTGGAATTCATCGAACAGGATCGCGCCGACGGTTTCCAGCATCGGGTCGTCCTGCAGCATCCGGGTCAGGATGCCCTCGGTGACCACCTCGATGCGGGTGCGCGCGGATACCTTGTTCTCGAAGCGGATGCGGTAGCCGACCGTGCCGCCGACCTCCTCACCCAGCTGCCGCGCCATGAACTGCGCCGCGCTGCGCGCGGCGACCCGGCGTGGTTCCAGCAGGATGATCTTCCGCCCCTGCAGCCACGGTGCATCCAGCAGCGCCAGCGGCACCTGGGTGGTCTTGCCGGCGCCAGGTGGCGCTTCCAGCACCAATCGAGAGTGCTGTCGAAGTACGTCCAGGACCTGCGGAATCAGCGCGGAGATCGGGAAAACAGGCGGTTTCATGTTCCAAGGATAAACGTCCCGGCACCGACGTGGCTTGACCCCGCAAGGTCGGGGTGTTCTGGTAACGCGCCCTGCCTCCGGCCTGCCCATGCGTCCCAGCCTCCTGCTTGCCTCACTCCTGCTGCTGCCTACGTGCAACAGTGCCAGCGCCGCGCCGTCCGACAGAGCCCACCCGATGGCGCGCCTGCTGGGTGCGGACGTTCAGCAGCGCTACCTGCCGCAGGGCATGAGCGATGAACTGTCGATCCGGCGTGCCTATGAACAGGGCATTCTGCGTTCGCCGGACTTTCCTTCGCTGGAACTTTCCGGCGACCAGGCTTTCATCTTCTTCGCCCAGTTCGCGCGCAGCAGGATGGGACCGACCTTCAATACCTTGACCGTGTGCCACAATCCAGACGGCTTCCGGCTGTTGGTCGGGGGTGGATCGCGCCAGTCCTGCGCAGCACGCCCCGACGCGGGGATGCGGTTCATCCGCCAGCCAAATGGCGACCTGGTGTGCGAGCCCTGCGCTGCGCTCAACTTGCCGGAGCGCTGGGAGCGCCACGACCGCCACACGCATTGACCCGCCGAATCACCGCCGAGGCGGGGGCTACAATATGCACGAATACTGTCCAGTAGCCCCTCCATGCACCTGATCGATATCGGCGCCAACCTGACTCACGACTCCTTCGACCGCGACCGCGATGCCGTGCTGGAGCGCGCGCGCCAGGCCGGCGTGGTGCAGATGGTCATCACCGGTGCCAGCCGCGAGCACTCGCCACTGGCCCTGCAGCTGGCGCAGCAGCACCCGGGCTTCCTGTATGCCACCGCCGGCGTGCACCCGCACCATGCAGTGGAATACACCGAGGAATGCGACGCCGAGATGCGCGCGCTGCATGCCCGCCCGGAAGTGGTGGCGGTGGGCGAGTGCGGGCTGGACTACTTCCGTGACTTCTCGCCGCGCCCGGCCCAGCACCGTGCGTTCGAGCGCCAGCTGCAGCTGGCCGCAGACAACGGCAAGCCGCTGTTCCTGCACCAGCGCGACGCGCATGCCGATTTCATGGCACAGATGAAGAACTTCGAGGGTCGCATCGGCCCGGCGGTGGTGCATTGCTTCACCGGTGAGCGTGACGAGCTTTTCGATTACCTGGACCAGGACTGGTACATCGGCATCACCGGCTGGCTGTGCGACGAGCGCCGTGGCGCGCATCTGCGCGAGCTGGTGAAAAACATTCCGGCCAACCGCCTGATGATCGAGACCGACGCACCGTACCTGCTGCCGCGCACGCTGAAGCCGATGCCGAAGGACCGCCGCAACGAACCGATGTTCCTGTCGCACATCGTGGAAGAACTGGCGCGTGATCGTGGCGAGGACGTGGCAGTGACCGCCGCGAATGCAACGGCCGCGACGCGTACGTTCTTCCGCCTGCCCGACGCAGGTTGATGGTAGTGCCGGCCGCTGGCCGGCAACACGGTTGATTGCCGGCCAGCGGCCGGCACTACCGGAGCAGGTCGCGCAGGCCCTCACGGTAGCTGGGGAACTGCGGCGCCCACGCCAGTGCTTCACGCGTGCCGCGACTGTCGATGCGCTTGCTGCTCTCGTAGAAGCGCCGCAGTGTCGGGCTCAGTGCAGGGTCGTCCCAGGCCACGGCAGGAGGCATCGCAAAGCCGCCCAACTGCGCGGCGAAGGCCAGTACCTCCTGCGGCGGTGCCGGCTCGTCATCGGCCGGTAGATACAGCCCATCCACGCACGGCCGCTGCATCGATGCGATAACGACCGTTGCCAGGTCATCCACGTGCAGCCGGTTGAATACCAACCCAGGACGCACTACGTGGCGCGCACGTCCCTGCGCCAGCTGCAGCAGCGCATTGCGCCCCGGCCCGTACAGGCCGGGCAGGCGGAGCACTGCCGATGCGATGCCGCGGTCTTCAGCAAGCGCACGCCATTGCGCCTCGGCCCGCAGGCGCTGCACGCCGGCGGCTTCAGTGGCATCGGCTGTACTGCGCTCGTCGACCCAGCCGCCGGCCCGATCGGCATATACCGACGTGGACGACAGATAGCCCACCCAGCGCAGCGCCGGGCTGGCCTGCAGCGCGGGCAACAGCAGGCGCAGTGCAGGATCGCCATCGGCGTCGGGCGGCACGCTGCACAGCACGGCCTCGGCCTGCGCGATCTCATCAAGCAGGGCGGGTGATGGCGTAGCGTCGGCACGCAGCGTATGGCGACGCAGACCATCGTGTGGTGCCGATGCTGGATCGCGTACAGTGCCGGCGACATGTGCGCCCAATGCCTGCAGATGCTGGGCCAGCACGCGTCCGCTCCAGCCCATGCCAAGGATCAGCACCCGCGAGGGCAATGCACTGGCGGGCGAGGTAAGGCTCACGCGCTGCGCAGTGCCTGGTAGGCCTGCAGGCTGCTGTAGGCGACCTGCAGGAACAGGGCTTCCTGGTCGGCCTTGCGTGCGCGCGCCAGCATGTCGCCGACGATCTGTTCGGCCTCCACCTGCTGGCCGGCTTCCAGGTCACGCAGCATCGACGCCTTCAGTGCCGAGCCGGCCTGGGTCAGGGTGCCGCGCGCGATGTCCTGCGCGGCCTCGGGAATTGGTTCACCGGCGGCCTCGGCCACAGCCAGGCACTCGTCGTACAGGCCACGTACGATCGCCTCGCCATCATCGGTGGCGACGATGGTGCCGATATCCGCACGCAGCAGGCAGGTGGCGGCGGCCAGCGCGGTCAGGAACGTGTACTTGATCCATTGCTCCTGGCCGATGTGTTCGCTGGCCAGGTGATCAAGCTGGGCCTGCGCACAGGCGGCAGCGAAGGCGCGCACGCGCGCCGAGACCGCGCCGCCGTCGCGCTCGCCGAAGGTGAGCTTGGCCGGTTTGCCCAGGTGCAGCACCGCACCGTCGGGAGCCTTGGTGGCGCTGATGAAGCACAGGCCGCCCAGCACGGCGTCGCGGCCGAAGCGCGCGTCCAGTGCGTTGTAGTGATGCAGGCCGTTGAGGATCGGCAGTACGGTGGTGCCTGCGCCAACGGCCGGGGCAATGGCGTCGATCGAGCTGGACAGGTCGTAGGCCTTGCAGCTGAGGATGACCAGGTCGAACGGCTTCTGTGCGGCGAGCGCAGGCAGCGCGTCGGCGGTGACGTGCTGCACCGGGAAGCTGGCATCGCCGAGCGGGCTGCGGATGACCAGGCCGTCGCGGTCCAGCTGGGCGGCGCGTGCGGGGCGCACGAGGAAGGTCACGTCCACGCCGGCCTGGGCCAGGCGACCGCCGAAGTAACCGCCGGTACCGCCGGCGCCGAGGATCAGGATGCGCATTGCACGTTCACCGTTTTCTGGGGAATCAGGATTTCGATTGTGCCGGAGATTGCGGCCAACGGCGGTGCCCCTCGTAGTGGTTCGCGCAGTTGGTTTCATGGGTTGGGTCGTGTGCGCTGGGTTCGCGGGGGACGCCGTGAACCGGTCCATGGGGGCTTAGCCGCGCCATCCATGGCGCGGATACCCCCGCGAGCCCATCGCACACGACCCCTGACAGTTTCCGGGTGCGGCCACCACGGAAAGCAGATCAAGAGCGGAAGCGGGTCGCTCGCTGCGCTCGCTCGTGTAGAGCCGCGCTCAGGGCAGTTGTTCGCTGAAGCCTTCGGTGTAGTTCAACAGCAGTGTGGTACGGGTGGCCAGCGTTGCAGCCAGTTGTGACCAGGTATCGTGCGGACCTGCAGCGTAGACGCGCTGCAGGTCCGCGACCAACGCGTCCGCTTCTGCAGGCGACGGTTCGCAATCGCGCTGGAAGCCGAGCCACGACGCGCCGAGCCCGAACAGGCGGTAGTCGTGGCGCTCCTGCAGATGCCGTATCAGGGCATGGTTCTGGAAGATGTCCCAGTCCGCGCTGAAGTAGCCGTTGGGCAGGGCGGCAATCAGCAGGTCATCGCGGTCCACCGGCACCTGCTGCACGCAGACCACCTCGTCGACGATGAGGTCCGGCGTTGCATTGGCGGCGACCAGCGCCTCGATGTCCTCGTCGCTGCACATCAGCGTGCCCGCCAGCGCGGGCCACTGCAGCCGGTGCGTGGAATGCTCAAGCTGCGCGATGACATGCGCCAGCAACCGCTCGCGTGCTGCCAACGCATCCTCGGGGGTTTCCGGGTCTTCGTCCTCGTACAGCGCGATGCGCGCGTCGTCTGACGCGTGCATGCTGGTGTAGCGGCACTGGCCGGCATCATCGAGCGTGCACAGGTAGCGATGGCGGGAATCGGCCACGCGCAGCGAGGCCAGGCAATCCAGCACCTCATCCAGCGTGGGCGAATCGCTCAGCAGGACATGGCTGAAGGCGTCGATCGGACCCTCCGATACGGCCTTGTCCAACGCAATGGAAGTGATCTTCATCACCACAGCCTAGCCGCAATCCCGAACGAAAAGAGCCGAGCATCGGCCTTACCGTGAATGCTCCATCCACGCATGGCGTGGATCTACCGTGTCGACCAAGGTCGACACCTACCAACAGCAGCGCAGAATGACATCCCGGAAGATCGCAGGAATTCGTCGAAGGCGGGGTGGGTCCGGTTGCGGGGGCGTGAGCCGCATGGATGCGGCGACCGAGCTTACATGGACGTACTTGCAGCGGCCCCCGCAACCGGACCCACCCCGCCATCCCACGGATAGTCAGCTTCTGCCGTTGCAGTTGCAGTTGCAGTTGCTGTTGAAGTCGAAGTCGAAGTTGAAGTTGAAGTTGAAGTTGACGTTCATTCGGCGGGTGCAGGGCCGCAGGCCCTGCAGGCAACCCTCAGCTGCGCATGCCCACGCCACGACGCAGCAGCCACAGCGCCAGCGCGGTCAGCGCCACCACGAATCCGATCATCAACCCGTAGGCCACCGGCAGCGGCACGTCACTGCTGCCCAGCAGGCCATAACGGAATGCATTGACCATGTAGAAGATCGGGTTCGCATGCGTGGCCGCTTCCGCCCAGCCCGGCAGCAGCTGCACCGAATAGAACACGCCACCCAGGTAGGTCAGCGGGGTCAGGATGAAGGTCGGCACGATCGCCACATCATCGAATTTCTTCGCATACACCGCATTGATGAAACCGGCCAGCGAGAAGATCGTCGCACCCAGGATCACCGTGGTCAGCATCACCAACGGGTGCGGGATGCGCACCGGGGTGAAGAACATCGCGATGATCAGCACGATCACGCCCACCATCAGGCCGCGCAGCACGGCACCGGCCACGTAGCCCCACAGGATCACCCAGTTCGGCATCGGGCTGACCAGCAGCTCTTCCACGTGGCGGCCGAACTTGGCACCGAAGAACGAGGAACTGATGTTGCCGTAGCTGTTCTGGATCACGCTCATCATCACCAGGCCCGGCACGATGAACTGCATGTAGGTGTAGCCGCCCATGTCACCCACGCGCGACCCGATCAGGTTGCCGAAGATCAGGAAATACAGGGTCATGGTGATCGCCGGAGGCACCAGGGTCTGGCCCCAGATGCGCATGATGCGGGCGACTTCGCGGCGCACGATGGTCATCAGTGCGATGCGGTTGCGCTGGCCGTCGGTCAGCTCGGTGGTGCTCATGCAGGCTTCTCCAGGTTGCCGGTGAGGCGCACGAACAGCTCCTCCAGGCGGTTGCTCTTGGTACGCATCGAACGCACGCGGATGCTGGACTCATTGAGCGTGGCGAACACGCGGTTGAGGTCCATCGCGCGCGGCATGTCGATGTCCAGCGTATGCGGGTCCGGCGCGGTCAGCGTCGCGCCTTCGATCACCGGCAGCTGCGCCGGCAGGTCACCGTCGATGTCCAGCAGGAAGCCTTCCACGTCCAGCTTGGCCAGCAGGGTGCGCATCGGCCCCTGCTCGACGATCTGGCCATGGTTGATGATCGCCAGGTGGCGGCACAGGTACTCGGCTTCTTCCAGATAGTGCGTGGTGAGGATGATCGTGGTGCCGGCAGCGTTGATCTCCTTCAGCACGCGCCACATGTCGCGGCGGATCTCGATATCCACGCCGGCGGTCGGCTCATCCAGGATCAGCAGGCGCGGGCGGGTCATCATCGCGCGGGCGATCATCAGCCGGCGCTTCATGCCGCCGGACAGCGTACGGCTCATCACCTGCGCCTTTTCCCACAGGTGGGCCCGCTTCAGTTCCTCTTCGGCGCGCTGCTCGGCTTCCTCGCGCGGCACGCCGTAGAAGCCGGCGTAGTTCACCAGGATGTCGAAGGGCTTCTCGAACAGGTTGAAGTTGATTTCCTGCGGCACCAGCCCGATCAGGCGCATGGTGGCGCTGCGGTTGCGAACCAGGTCGCTGCCGAACACCTCCACCTTGCCCTCGCTGAGGTTGACCAGGGAGCTGATGATGCCGATCAGGGTCGACTTGCCGGCACCGTTGGGGCCGAGCAGGGCGAAGAAGTCGCCCGGGGCCACTTCCAGGGAAACCCCCTTCAGGGCCTGGGTGCCGTTGTCGTAGGTCTTGCGCAGGTCGCGCACGCGCAGGGCGGGCGCCGTATCGTTCTGGGATGCCAAGCTCGAAGCCTTCGCGCCCATGGGCTGGCGCTGGAGAGGGGCGGGGAGGGCTATTATAGAAGACCCCGAGGGCTTGCCCCGGCTACACACTGTCCCGAAAAGTCGTGCCTGTTCAATTCCCCCTCAAGCTGGTCGGCTGCCGCATGCTGGCCCCGACCGTCGGCCACTACCAGTTCGTGCGTGATGATGGACAGCCGTTGGATTTCCAGCCCGGCCAGTTCATCCAGGTCCATTTCAGCTACGCCGACGGCACCGAAACCAAGCGCAGCTATTCGCTGGCGACCATCCACGACCATGCGCTGGGCCCGGGCGAGGCGGTGGATATCGCGGTCAGCTTCGTGCCCGGCGGTGCTGCCACGGCCCTGTTCGAGGCGCTGGAGCAGGGCGGCCAGATCAGTGCGTCCGGCCCCTATGGCCGGTTCTGCCTGAATCCCGGTGATCACAACGCCCGTTACCTGCTGATCGCCACCGGTACCGGCGTTACCCCGTACCGCTCGATGCTGCCACTGCTTGAAAAGGCCATGGCCGAACGCGGCGTGCAGATCGTGCTGCTGCAGGGCGCGCGCAGCCCGGGCGAGCTGCTGTACAGCGAAGACTTCTACAGCTTCGCCGAAAAGCACCCGAACTTCCGCTATGTTCCGTGCCTGTCACGCGAACTGCCGCCCGATCCGCACCCGGACGTGCAGCACGGTTACGTGCAACAGGCGCTGGCCGGATTCACCCCGGACCCGGCCACCGACATTGCCTACCTGTGCGGCAATCCGGACATGGTCGATGCCTGTGCCGAACTGCTGAAGGCCGCCGGCCTGGGCAACCCGCAGATCCGCCGCGAGAAGTACGTAAGTTCTACCTAGCGGCCGTGCTCGTTCACGCTCTATGCGCGCGGGTCTGGGTCGCTTAGCATCAATGCGTCTTCCATCACCGCAACCGAATGCGCTGGATCCTGCCACCTAGTGGCTTCTTCGTTGAGGCCAATGTTCCGAAGCTTCAGTTCATCCCCATCCTCATTGAGGACGATGGGAGCTACCCGGTCGAAGCCAACCGCTATCTGGTCGAGCGATCGTGTGGAGAGTGGTCCCCTGCGATGGAGGCGGGGGGGCAGCCAGTCGTTCTAACTCTCAGTTCACGAAAAAACATGGCACAACGCATGGTTGTCTTCTTGCGATGGTGTCGAAACCGCGATGTGGACTGGAGGGCGCTGGATTACATAGATCATATCCGCGGTGGCTACCAGCTGGATCTGCTAGCAGGCCGGAAGTGTGCTGCAACCAAAGCTCTGGCGCGTAGTACGATCAATCAGTACGTCGACGAGGCTTGCGGTTTCCTAGCTTGGGCGAACGAGCGTGGGTACCGCCCACCAGTATTGATTCCTCTCCGAGGACAGTCTGTGCGGTCCAGCGACGGGACGCACAGCCAAGGCCACCTTCCAAAGCAAGTGAAGGTTCGCTCAGACAAACTTAGCCTGCCCGAGGTTTCTCTGGATTCTCTTCCTAGCGCGGAGAGCGTCCAAAAATGGCTTGCCTCCGTAGCGGAGAGGCATCCGGTGAAGGCTCTGGCATTCGAGCTCATCACAACTACCGGATGCCGCATAGACGAGGCTCACCAACTCCGGGTGACCTGTTTCCCCAGGAAGTCCGACTGGACTGAGAGCGTATATCGGGAAGCTCGCCTTCCGGTCCAACTTCAGTACGGGGTCAAGGGACCCAAGGTGCTGCCTCAGGAGAAATTTAGTGTCCGCACGAGGTTGATTTTTATTCCGTTAGACCTTGCTGAGCGGATTGAGCACTACATGATGTTCATCAGGCCTACCCTGCTTGCCAGGTACCGCCGAACTAATGGGCAGGCAGCGGTGACGGACCGTCTATGGTTAGGAGAGGATAAGTGCTTGCCGGTCAGCTACCAGATGCTCTGGAAGACGTGGACGAAATCCCCTATGTGCCCCCCTGGCTGGCATCCTCATGCAGGTAGGCACTACTTTGCGGTTGAAGAAATTGTAAAAGCTACCGTTGATCTGATGAGTCTCCACGGTCTTAAAGACACCGCAGAGGTGCCGATCGGATGGCTGCAAGGCCTAATGCAGAATCAGGTTCGCCTCATCTTGAGTCCGCTCCTGGGACATACCTCTGAAGTCACCACCATGCGTTACCTTCGAGCTGCGCATCGACGATTGGCGACGGTGACGGGGCATCCTTCGCTCGCGTGGAACGCCAAGATTGATCGGAGGATCGAGCGTGCAGCGAATGAAGCCAAATGAACTTGGAAAGCCTTTCGAATGGGTCGTTACGTGTCTTCATTCTGATTATTACGGTGTCGAGATCGACCTTTCCGACTTGGCCTTAGGAAAATTCAAGAGCAACAACCACAAGTGTGCTGGTTCCTATACTGGCAGGCCAGGTCTACTAAGGGATTTGTTGCCGGCGATTCGGGCGCATCACTCCCACCTGAGGCCAGTTAGAATCAATTATCTGTATCGCACTGTCCTGCGCGGATTTTGGAGGTTCCTTGATCGGTATGAGGGTTGGCGGCAGAAAAATGGCGTACAGCTGAGAATAGACAGTCTGGCGCAAATCAGCGCGGCAGTTGTTGAGGCCTGGGCAAACCCCGGTCCAGCTGGCGCTTGGAAGGTCGCGCCCTACGGATGTCAATCCGAAGTCAGAAGATTGATTGTAGCGGCAGTGGGATTGGCTGGGGGGCGCCCTCTACTTCTCGCTCCCGTAGCAATAAGAAAAGCGGATCCCAAGGACACTGCTACTGAGGAGGAAGGGCTACGTATCATCAAGTACCTTCGTAAGGAGGTAGCACGAATATTCGCGGAGTGGCGCCGTGCTGACGCCCTAGCTAAACAAGGGCGGGACCTGCTGGATATCGCGATAGCGAATGGTGGGTGGCTACCAGATGATGTAGTGCCAACGGAAGCTGATGCGCATGCGACTTTCAGGGCATTCACTGCCCGTATGGGCAAGCCAACGGCAAGTGTCTCGGAATTCAATAAGTTGACGATTACTCCATCTCGAAAGTCCCTGCCCGCATGGTGGCCGCGCCACGCTGTCAATCGCGATCAAATGCGGGGTAATGTTGGAGACGTCGTAAGCTGGGGCGAATGCCAGGCGGGCGCATATCCGAACTCCGTGCAAGTCACGACAATTGCTCTGCTCGCGTTGGCAAGAACCGGTTGGAATGTCTCAACCTTACTCGCCATGGACTACGAGGACTGGAGCGCCCCATACGATGAAGACCACTATTGGCTGCACGCGACGAAGGAGCGCTCTGATGGTGCAAGACAGTTCTCAATCTCGCGGGGGCAGCAAGTTACCGGAACCTATCAGATAGTAAAAAGGCTGATCGAAAGAGGCCAGCCTCTGAGAGACGCCGCAATAGCGGACCCTGGGCGTCTGGGGCTTGTAGAATCTGAACTGCGCAGCCCGTGGCTAGGGTTGAATCAAACGTTCTCCAATCGTCTATATGTGGCAAGTCCTTACAGGGGCACATCTCTCAGTCGGGCTATGGCGACTCATATCGTAGCTATCAACTCGACTGCGCCTGATGACGAGAAAGTTAGGGGCGTCACTCCGAGTGACTTCAGAGACATTGCTGCTGCAGTAATGTATCGCGACAGCCGCTACAACGCGTGGATATTAATGGTCATGTTAGGTCACAAGAACATGATCACAACCCGTTCCTATGGGTTTCGGCATTCGGTTAGGCAAGAGTCGCACCAGCAGGTGGTCGAGGTTGTCTGTGATGTGCTCGAGCAGGTAAGTCACACGAAAAAATGGGACCCGGCGCTAACTCGTGCGAGAGTTGAGGGAATTAGTATCTCTGAAGATGCGCTAGAGCGACTAGATCACTACCGGAAAGCGCGCACTTACTCAGGAGTGCTGTGCCGGAACCCGCGCGATCCGCCGTCCTCAATTGACCCTACGCATCCGAAAGACGGTTCTGCGCACTGCATTCAAGGACACTTGTGTGTGGCGCGTGCCTGCCCGCAGGCGGTCGTGCTAAATGACAGCTTGAGTGGCATCTGCAAGATGCTCGCTGAGTTGGAGTCCAAACGCATGATGCTTGGGGCCGTGCGCTTTGCTGCGGGTAGTGAGTTGAAGGACATGGCGTACCTACAAAGAACTTTGGAGCAGTGGCCGGAGGAGAGTGTTCAGAAGCACCTCGCTCATTGGCGTTCGGAGATCTCCAGAGGCAGGCACATTCCGCTCATGTTCGCGGGGCAACGATGAAAGCATCAGAGAAAATCGGCATCAAAAGCGAAGACCGCCTATCCGTAGAAGGATCTTTGATCATGCTTGAAGTCGCGCCTGAGCAGCTCCGCTGCATGGGGAAAGACGAACTTTTGTCCCTTCAGGGACAGTTGATGATGGGAGCCGAATGGTTCGTCTTGGAGGTGGCGGCTGAGCAGATCCGTCCAGGGCATGTAACCCTGAGTCAGAGGAGTTATCGCATTGAACTGGCGCTGAGAGAAGGCTTAGATTGCCGCGGGGAATTTGCCGAAAGGGTCTGGTGTGAGCTAATGCGAGTAGCTATCGGGATGAGGATCTTCCCGCAGGCTAGAGCAAGGGCAAAGCGGCCCTCATTCGCATACATAATCAATGTGATCCGTCAGTGCGGAAAGATGACGCGCCGAATGGAATCGACGCTAGAAAGAGATTTTTGGTCGAGGGCTGCAGAGCCTTGCGGCAGTCAAAGAAGCGCTGGAACTTCAGCAATTTTGAAGCGACTTCACGCGCTTGGGGCACTATCGGACTGTCTGCCAGGTAAGCCCGTTGTTCATGGGACTTTGGCGCCAAGGCACCGGCTAGGAGAGAAGGATTTTGCCAATGCACAGGAATCCACTCGGCAGTTCCTGCCCTTGCCTGATCGGTTTGTTGGAAGGGCGGGATTCGCCGCTATCTTTTTCTCCACTCAGGTCGGGCCGACTCTGCTTGCTGCGATTGAGGCAGCGAGCGAGATAGTGCTTCCTCAAGCTGCCCGTAACAACCCGCAGAGAGCGATTAAGGAGGATCTAACAGAGGGCGGGAGGCGCCACCATCTTACGCCGGCTCGTGATGACGTGATCCTGGGCTGGCAATGGAAGGATCCGAGCGGGGCGGATCTCGCGGACCTGCCTATGGACACCAACCTCATAACGAAATGGCGTGGGAGCGGCAAGAGTCAGGGCGGCGCGTTTGAATGGCCTCCGAGGACGTTCGCTGAGGCAGTCACGCTACTGGTGCTCCTGCAGGGGTGCCATCTCTGGATCATTGCGTTCGCCACCGCAGGACGTCATGGAGAGGTGCAGGCGATGGAGGTCGACTCACTTCGTCGGGAGTCTAGTCAGATACCGACGACTGAATTACCTCGCTGGAAGATCGAGGGCTTAGGGCAAGTCGCAAAGGAGGTGCCGCTCCCAAAGTTGGTTGTAGAGGTGATCAAGCAGCAGGAGAGGTTAGCAGCATTCGCCAAGCGTTCTGGGAAGATGGAGGGAAACCACCTATGGGTGCAGATCACAACTAGAAGGGGAAGCCCGCTTGGCACCTTTTACCATTCGCTCAAGAACTTCGCCAAGAAATTCTGCTTGGAGGATGCTCTAGACGAAGATGGTATCCACATGCATCGGTTTCGAAAGACGCTTGTGAGGGCAGTAGCGCTGTCTTTGGTGCATGCTCCCAAAGTCCTCATGGATCTGCTGGGCCACGACGACGAGCAGATGACGATCATGCGGTACATCCTTTCAGACCCGGGAATACTTGCAGAGATTCAAGAGCTTGTCCGAGAGATGATCATCCTTAAGGGTGTCGAGGTGGTGGGTCGCCAAGACGAGATTGAGGGCGCCGGTGCTGCTGCAATGAAGAAGCGCTTTGACGAGTATGCCCGACGCTTGGGACAGTCAGCATCTGACCCGCAGAACGTGTATGAGTTCGCTTCAGCCATGACCGAGGGCGGTCAAGGGTGGGCTGTTATTTCGCCCGGGGTGATGTGTACTGGTTTCACCCGAGGCGGTCTGTGCAACAAGGGGCAGCAGGGTGGTGCAAACCCACATCACTGCAGTCCCGCCTGTCAAAACCAGATTGTTCTCCCGACGTTTGAAGGAGGTGATGGGGCGACGGAATCCGCCGTGGACCGCGCAGTGATCAGCATTGACTACATGTTCACAAAGCTCCAGGAAGCTATCGATGTAGGAGAGGAAATGCTTGTGGGACAATTCATCGGGCAAATCAAATCCCTCATGGGGAGGTGGGGGGCGGTTGACAAGCACGCGCATGAGCACCCTCTCTCCATTCTCCTTGTGTAGTAGAGATCTATGGCCACGAACAAGAAGGAAGTCCCAGCATGCGTCGCGCGCTCTGCGAAACTTCGATCAGGAGCCGTCCTGGTCAAGATCGAGACAGCGCTAGGGCGGATTGAGGAAGAGCTGAAGTCTAACGGAGGCGTGTACCCAAAGAATGGGGGGCTTCTTCCGCTGGCGGAAGTTTGTCGCCGGGCGGGCGTTCATCCGCAAACGCTGCAGAACAAAACTCAGGCGCAGACAAAGAGGTATGTTCAGGATTGGCTCAAAGGGCTGATCAGCCCACAAGCTAATGCGATCGTCCGGGGGGGCGTCGGCGCCGCGGGGCGTGCTGAGCGTCTCCAGCAGGAGCTTAGTCTAGTGGCCGCTAAGTACCAGCTGCTCTACCAAGTTGAGATACCTCTTAGGGACGAACGCCTGGAGGCATTGCGCAGGCGTGTCGAGGAACTGGAGGTTGAGAATCGTGCACTGGCCATCGCAGCCGCCGGACACAAGGTAGTGGCGTACCCCAAGGCGACACCGAAGTAAGCGTCGCCATAGTCCCGGCCGTCTCCTCAGCGGGGCGCATTGACCTTGATAGCTGCGCCCCGAATGGATTTTCGAGCCGTGCCCATCAAGTCGGACACCTCCTCATTTGAGAAGCCCAGCGCCGACGTGATGAGGCAAAATTCCAGAACATCCAAGCGCCTAGAACCAGTCTCTACGGACGAGAGCTTCTGCTGAGGCCATCCCAGATGGGTGGCAAGCTGCACTTGGCTTAGGCCCAATGATGCGCGACGTTCACGAAGGCTACCGACCAAGCGAAGGTACGCATTCTGATAGATCGTCTTCGTGGCCATCCGGTCCGCCTTGGTGAGCGGATGGCAATCTATGGCTCGCGACGCCTCTACAAGAAAATTATGTAGACGGTGCAGCCTGGCCTTGCTAGCATCCGGGCTGGCCAATTCGCCGGGGATCGAGTGATCTATGGGCATAGCCAACAGACCCTCCCTTCCTCGTGGCCCGAGCTCGACGCCCTAGTCGTATCGCTTGGCCCCTTCTATGCCTGCGCATGGTGCGCGCTTGAGCGCTCAGCCAGAGTCAGTGCTCCGGTCTCTGCAGATCCGACTGTCCTGAAGCAGCTGCTCGCCTTCCTCGAAAGTGCCGGCGTGCTAATGGAGCCTGGGGTCCGAAGCGATAGAGCAAGAAGATCGCTTTACGACCCCATCAGCTGGGACTATCGCGACCGATGGCAGGCGCGCGACGACTTGGAGAGGGTGCTCTCGCACGTGTTGGGGGCATGGCGGTCCAGTCTTGATGGGGAAGCCCGACTGTGGCTCTGGCGGCAGCTCGCTGACCGAGAAGCATGTGCCTACCTGACTTCGCTGCTGAGTCGGCACCGGATAGGTGCGCGCCACGCTGAGGAGATTCTTGCGCAACAAGATGATGACTGGGTGCATCTAAGTCTGGGGCGAAAGCGCTATGTGCTCTGGTCGTCGGTGCGAGGCGCGGCAAGCGAGTTCCTGAGTACTGGCGGCGACGATCAGGCTGCTATTCGCGCAATGTCCGAGGAGATGCGAAACAGAGTGCGCTGGTTGACCTTCAGAGAGTCGGCCGGTCAGCTACGGAGGACTGACTTCTGTTTTCTGCCTGCACCTTCGTGGCGCCGCCCACTAATGGTCGATGTGGCTATGGAAACGATTCTCACCATCGGGGCGAACTACTGGCTCGCTCCGCCAACACTGCTTAGCGTCTGAGGTCTTGTCATCCAGCCTCGGCGCGATGTTCGATAGATCGGCTGGGAAAGCCACAGATAGGGCTCAACATTATGCGACCCGCCATACTTGCCCTTGACCTTGAAGGGACCCTGATTTCCAACGCAGTCAGCCAGATCCCGCGTCCAGGGCTCTACGCATTTCTCGATCAAGTCCAACGGCAGTTTGGCCAGTTGGTGATGTTCACCACGGTCGAAGAAACCCTGTTTCGCCAGATTGCCCAGCTTTTGGTGATCGAGGGCAAAGCGCCTGCATGGTTCAGCGAGCTGCCCTATACAACTTGGAGCGGTCCTACCAAGGATCTCACCAACGTATCTCGTCTTCTGGGAGAAGCGCTGTTGCTCGATGACCACGGTCCGTACGTGCACCCCGGCCAACGGCACCTGTGGGTTGAGATCCCATTGTTTGGGCCCCCCTATCTTCCTGAAGACGATGGGTTCGAGATAGCCGCAAGGCGTTTGCAGGATCGTATTCGCGATCTGGATGTTGGAGAAATCGCGTCAGCTCGAGGTGGAGAGCTCAAGCCATGAGGTAGCTTTCGGATCTGCACTACATGGCATTACGTGCTGCACACTCCCCTGTGTCGGTCTGGCCAGAATCCCCCCTGGCCAGGCCATCTTCATCTGCGACTGCAGATGATGCGCTTCGCGGTCCACGACGCCGGCACATTTGGTGCACCGGTTGATCGAATTTCAGTATCACCCCGTGATGCGTAACAGTTCATTCAAGTCGATGCGGCTTCGCGATGCGCATTGATTCAGGTGTTGATTCATATCCACTTCTGGCCTTGGGTTCAACCGATCGACGCAACAGCTTGTCGATATCGCTCTGCCGGTTTCCCTTGCCTAGCGCCTCGTGTGGCTACTCGTTGATTTGGCGTACTACGACATCCAGCTTCGCCTGCGGAACACCGGCCGAGTGGATGCCGATACCGGGGTGTGCCTGAGGTCCGTTGAGGTCGTGCCACAGTGGGCGTAGGGTTCGCCTAAGCCCCCCTTGCGGACAGACCCAATGCACCGACCGCCCACCCCGCAACAGATGCAGCGATATGGCGAGCAGGTGTCTCAGATGAAGCAGGCTATAGACATGCTGCATGACCACGTTGAAGCTACCTGTGGCCTTTTCATGGACAGCTTGCGGGGTTGGGAACAGCTCTCAAAGATGCTTGAGTTGCTCGTAGACAGTCAGGTCAAAAAGGGTATGGCCCGTGAACAGGCCCTTATGTCCCCGCTGATCCACGGGGTAGACCATCCGACCCCGGAGAACGTGCGGCATGTGTCCACTCTGGGTGCTCGTCTAGACGCCTGTGCGCCCGATGGTTTCAACGTCCGCGCTCTGTCTTCGCTGGGCATAGTGTCGATCTTTGCTCATTGGGAGGACAAAACCCGGGGAGAAATTGCCAAGGCATTGGGCATAGAGTTAAACGCTGTGCGCTCCCCCCTGTTTTCCGACATCCGCCGTATGCGGAACAGTCTTCTGCACGCGGGTGGCCGGGTGGATACCTCCAAGCCCTTCGAGGTCCTGCAGTGGTTTAAGAAAGGCGATGTAGTCGTGTTGAATCCTGACCGCTTCCACGAAATCATGGATCGCCTGAGGGCCTTTCCAGATGGCCTTCACACTCCCGGATTCGATCCCTTCCCGGGCAATCGGTGACACTCGGAGGTCTTGCGCTGCAGCAATGGTGACCACCGACATGTCTGCCAGCAGCGCAATGGCCTCCAGGCACATGCGGTGCAGAAGGCGGAACTTCGCCCGAATCGTGTTCTGGGAGAAATTCAAGGCCTCGGCGAGCTTCACCCGCGATTGAGTCGATACTCTTGCTGGGGACGACTTCCGGCACCAGAATGAGGCATCCTAATCAAGGACACCGGCGATGTCTCTTTCGAAGCTCCAACAGCACACGCCGACTATCAAGGACATCTGGGGTGAAGACCCACTTGCCCGCCGTGAATGCGGTTGCCGTTTGGCTCGATTTGAAGCTGAGAGATCAGGCGCAGGCCTTCACACTCATAGATGTCTATCTCCGCACACGTGGGCCTGAAGAGATTGCATTCCCACAGCTCGCCGTGTTCCTGGCGTGCATGCGTTTCGGGCGTGAAAGGAAATATCGCGAGATCATCAAGCATCCAACATCGCAGTCATTCTTAGGCCAGATGGATTTCGACCGTCGACAGGATAGCGGCCTAAAGCCTATGGCAGATTGGGTGGGTTCCCTCGCGGCATGGAATCCTCCTAGTCAGCAAAAGGCATCAGTCATAGTCAACAATGCTATCGCGTACGGAAGTGTTGATGACCCTGAATTGCTTCCCATCCATGCACGTTTGAGGAAGCTCAGAAAAATTGAGCTTTCCGATGTCACGTCATCCTTTTCAAGGCTTGCCAAGGCATAGCTAATCGGCGCGTGGCCCACCGCTAGTGGGCGATGCGCCTGTAGAGAAGAGTCAAGACCGAAAGACTGCCTTGTGTGTGCAGAGTGCGTCAGGTCAATTGCCCAGGGTGTTGTAGATAGGCGCTGGTCACTAAGAGTGTCCGGTCTTGGCCAAGCTTTCCCTCGTGGCCCCGAAAGCGAACGATTCGCGGAACGAGGCTCATTGCATATCTGCTTTGTAATTGCACACTTGGGCAGAGCTCTGCACGCCTGACGGGAATTGGACCCTCCAGATAGCCTGGCGCGGCCGGCAACTCACTGGCTTGTTGGCCTGGCCCAGTCACTTTATCATCGGGGACTGCCAGGGCTAGAAGCCCTTATTGGAGACTTATGCGTTCAATGCGCGGAATCAATCGCTTGGCGATGGAGAAGTACTGGTGCCATGATTGTGACCAGGAGCGATCCCTTGACGATGTTGCAAGCGAATGGAAATGCCCGGAATGCGGCGAGCGGATCCATGTCCGTGCAATAAGTAGCGACGGAAATGAGCGCATTGTGCTTGTGAGAATGCGCGCATCCGAACTTCAAGTGGACGACCTGCTTCTTATGCCAGGTCAATTGGACGGCGACTTCTACCGAGTAATCGGAATAAGTGAAGTTAAGAACAAGCTCGGCATAGGCCTTCGCAATTGGGGCCGCTATGTGGTTGATAAGGACGAGCCGGTAAACTGCCGAAATGGCACCTGGACTGAGGACTAGCTCATCCACGCCGAACTCGCTTCACGGTTCGGCAGGATAGGCCGAGGCGTACGGCTGCTTGTGGCCGAAAGCGGGCAATGCTACAACGTATACGCCAGGACCATTGGGGGGCTCCGCCGGAGCAACGTGGGCATAATGCTCCTGTCCCCAACGTCGCTCATCTTTAGGCAGAGCTTCAGCTGATACCGGTAGCGGCCGATCCATCGTGGCGTGCTCCTTCAAACCCGCCGAGACCCGTTCCAGATGCGGCAGAGGCTGCAGCTGCCGCTCATAGTCTCCTACAAATTGGCGATGGCCGACGCCTGTCGCTTGCTGCCCAGCGGCAGCTAGCTAAGCAGGTGCCAGCATTGAGACTCCACCCGCAAAACTAGGACGCCCTTGCATCAGACCTGAAAGACGGTCATTGCCGGCATAGGCTCTGCGAACGCCAAGCCTTCAAGCACAGCGAAGCCTCGCGTATCGCTAGGTGCTGTCTAGATGCGTAACAGAGAAGTCTTAAAAATACGAAAATTCTCATAGCCGAGGATGCCTACTTTTGCCAGACTGCTTGTTGATCAGTCGCCGCAGGTGGAGTGCGAGTTGCCCCTGCACCACTTTCTACATTGCCTCATCAGCCAAGTTCAACTGGAATGGCATCACTTGCGAGCTTGGATGGCAGCGCGAGGCGCGCGTAAGCCATAAACTAATATCGAGCTGAATCGAAAGTACTGCACGGTTGATTTTGCGAATTATCTCATAGAAGACAACTCTGGCGACTCTTAGCATTGGGGCCACGTTCCGATGTGTCGAGCCATGACGCTCTTCGCGCCTTCTGTAGAACCTCCTCATGCCCCTAATCGCGGCTTCGTTTTGCGAATGCCGGACGGCTTCCGAGATTGGGAGTTGACTAGGCTCATCCTAGGCCCCCGATCCAATGCTGGGACAGCGGCCCCCGACAGCTCGTTGTTCACGCACAACATGAATGGGCACACTGTGGTATACAACAATTCTCAGTGAGACCTATGGTGGACCCCGTGAGTGCCCGTGTGATCATCGCCGATGACCACCCAATCGTCCGTGCAGGTGCACGCGGCATCGTTAGCGGCGACGTGTCGCTCATCGTCGTAGCTGAAGCGGCTACGCCGGAAGAGTTGATGGACGCGTTAGCTCGGGAGCCTTGCGACGTACTGATCACCGACTTAACCATGCCTGGTCGCCAGCCAGATGGCCTGCCGATGCTGGCGTCGGTGCGTCGAAAATACCCGAATGTGGGCATAGTTCTGTTCACAGTCAGCACGAATTCCCGGCTTCTGCAGCTTGCCATTGCTTCGGGTGTCAGATGCGTGGTTAACAAAAACGCGGCGATGGAAGAACTGCCGCAAGCGATCAATGCGGCCCTTCGCGGAAAGCCGTACATCGGACAGTCACTCCAGGCCGAGCTGAACGCAAGCTCGGAGGGCAAGCGAGTAAAGGAAATCTGCCAGCTATCGCCGCGAGAAATCGAGGTGCTACGTTTGATTGCCGCGCATCGAACGGTCAGTGAGATTGCTCAGCAACAGAACCGCAGCGTGGCAACCATAAGTCACCAGAAAATTAGCGGCATGCGCAAGCTGGGCTTTACCACCGACGCGGAGTTGCACGTGTTTCTCAATAGCAGTGATTTCATGCTTTAGGGTTTCAGGGGGCATTGTTCTTCTACGCCTGGGTAACCCGTAGCGTCCCAGTAAGAGGCGTCCGCACGCACGGACTGATCCACAACGATCTCCAGACACTCGTGCGTGAAATGATCTCGCATCGGCGGCAACCGGAAGCGACGCCCATCGCACAGCGCGTCACTGACTAAGTCCATGCCCACAACGTTTTGGGCGCTGTGACCACGTAGATCGGTTCCGGCGACGGCTGCTCCGGCTGCAGATCGGCCGACAATGCCGTAAAGGCAGGCTCTCTTCTTCCTAGATGCGACGCACACGCTTCGCACCGCCACCACACCCGCTCGCAATCATAGTGGATACGCAACTGTGTCATCTCGTGCATCCGCAGGCGGATGGCGCTGCAATCGAGCGCCTTGGCTTTGTCCGAAAACGCCGAGGGCGACATTGCCACAATCCCCAAGGCACGCCGTTCGCTCATTCCAAAGCGCTCTCTCAAGCGGCCAACCCAGCTGTGCTGCTGAGGCACCCTTAAAGCTCTTTTGGGACCACCTCCTGCAGCATCGCCTTGTCCAGACTCAGGTCCGCCACCGTCTGCTTGAGCTTGCGATTTCCTCTTCCAGCAGACGTGGGCGCTTGAGCTCCGAGGGCCCCATGCCACCCTACTTCATGCGTCGCACGTAGAACGTCGACTCCGCAATGCCCATTTTGCGGCACACCTCAACGACCACCATCCCCAGCTCTACTTGCTTGAGCGCGTAGGCAACCTGCTCCTCAGTAAAACGGAACTTCTTCATCGCCTGATTCCTCGTGATCCATGGCGTCCATGCGAGGCGAAGAATCTGCTTTACGCTGGCCCGATTTTTCTGGGGTAGGTCAACTGCCGCGTAGCCAGTTTTGACATGGAAAATTGGACAAATATCGAAAGACCTGCACGCTGTCTCTGGTTACCATCGGGGTGGCCCGTACTATGTTGCTTCTGAGCGTGATCGATAGCCTACACACTGCAGTGAAGATCGTTGTACTGGAAGATGACCAAGTGTTGCGTGATTGCGTGCTGCTACCGCGCCTGCACGATTATGGTTTCGAGGTCGTCGGGATGACGGCCGCTGCCGAGCTGATCGATGGCCTACGGCGGCAGCCTGTGGACATTGCAGTAGTGGACGCTGGTCTGCCCGATGCAGACGGGTTCGAGCTGGTACAGTCGTTGCGACGGTTGTATCCGTCACTAGGGCTGCTGATGCTCACGGGACGGTCGAGCATCAATGACCAGCGGCGCGGCCTGAGCAACGGCGCAGATGCCTATTTGGTCAAGCCGGTTGACGTCGGCCTACTGGCCGCCACACTGCACAGCCTGGCCCGGCGCCTGCGTGGTGGCCAGGTGCCAAGCACCGAGGCGGTGTCTGATGGCAGTTGGCGGCTGGACGCTGGCGGATGGCGATTGCTATCGCCTCTGGGCTGCGGCGTAGCGCTGACGCGCAGCGAGCGGCCACTGCTGCAGCAACTGATGGCCGCCACCGGTGAAGTGGTGTTGCGCGAAGAACTGATCGGCGCCTTGACCGATGACGTGTTCGAGTTTGATTCCCATCGGCTGGATTCGATGATCCATCGTCTGCGACGCAAGGTCGCCAACAGATGCGGCCTGCCGCTTCCGCTGACCTCGGTACACGGCGTAGGCTACGTGTTCATCGCCTGATCCAGTCTGGCGCTGGGCTGTTGGCGTCCAAGTGGGCGCACCTTGCTGACCTTGTGCACGTCTGCATCTCTTCGTTTCTCGTCGCGGCCATCGGCGATCGTCGCACACGTGTCGCGTCGACCGCCGCGGCGAAATGCTTGTGTGCAGGGCGCTGACGTGGGTGGTGAGAAGTCGGTGATGTGACATGAAAATCCGGTGAGAATGCGTGCGTGACAGCTGTTGTTCAAGCGCCTAGGTTGTTCACGAACGGTGCAGAAGCCTGCCTTCTTTGAGCACCGTACACCCCTGACAAGACCCGAAACGACACGCTGGCGTAACTGCCTGCGAATGGTCGATTGGCGTCCTGTTGCCCAAACAATCCGCAGTGCAGGAAGCTTCATGAACAAGATCTTTCGTCGTGTCTGGAACCGTGCCTTGCAGCAGTTGGTCGTCACCTCCGAACTGGCCCGCGGTTGTGGTAGTGCCGGCGGTAGCAGCGGTCGCGTGGTGCTCTGCTTGTTGGCTAGCGCGCTGTTGATGCCGGCTTGGGCGGCCGAGCGGCAGAACAGCGGAGCCCCGCTATGCGCCGAAGACACATTGGATTGCGGCGGCGTGCGGTGCGCGGCGGCCCGCACGGACTGTCACTACTTGGACGTCAACGGCGCCGGTGGTGCGGACCATTACCTGTCGGTGAGCGGAGTCGGTGACGGCAGCGACGATGCGCAGGCGAGCGGCCGTAATGGCAGTGCGGTAGGCCCTGGCGCCAAGGCCGACGGTGATAACAGCAGCTCGTTCGGTCGCCGTGCCAAGGCAGAAGGCGATGACAGCTTGGCGTTGGGCAACGATAGCCGCGCTCGCGGCGATGCAGCAACGGCGCTGGGCAGCGACGCCAAGGCCGACGGCGACAGCAGCGTAGCAATCGGTGACAGCGCCTTTGCGGGGAGCGAAGGTGCGTTGGCGTTGGGTGACCACGCCAACGCTTCGCATGAAGACGCCAGCGCTATCGGTAGCCGCAGTTCGGCTTCCGGTATGGGCGCAGCGGCAGTTGGCGCTGACAGCCTCGCCAGCGGCGCTCACAGTGTCGCGCTGGGTGCCGAGTCCGTCGCCAGTGGCGCCGCAGCGACGGCCTTGGGCGCTGGTAGCACCGCCACGGGCGCGGGCAGCAGTTCGTTCGGCACCGGTGCCAGTGCCAGCGGCGATGCCTCGGTGGCGATTGGCGCAGATGCTACGGCCAACGGCGGGAATGCTGCTGCTTTGGGGCGCCAAGCGATGGCCAACGGCGAAGGTTCGCTGGTACTGGGCAACCGGGCCAGGGCCGAAGCCGACCAGGCTATCGCACTCGGTGAAAATGCTCGTGCCGGTGGCGCGGGCAGCCTTGCACTCGGTGCACAATCGTTGGCTGCTGGTGAGGACGCGTTGGCGCTGGGCAGTGATTCGCAGGCATTGGCTGACAACAGCGTGGCGCTGGGCGCCGACGCGGTCGCCGATCGTGACAACAGCATCTCAATTGGCAGCACTGGCAACGAACGCCAAATCACTAATCTGGCTGCCGGTACCGCCGATACCGATGCGGTCAACTTGGCTCAGTTGAAGGAGGTGGCCGAAGACAGTGCCGAGGCCAGCCACTTCCTGTCGGTCAATGGCCGTGGCAATGGTAGCGACGACGCGCATGCCTCCGGTGAGCGGGCTACCTCCGTCGGACCCAGCGCGTATGCGGTGGGGCACGGCAGCAGTGCCTTCGGTGACAACGCCTTCTCCGAAGGCCACGACTCCGTGGCGATCGGTAGCGAGAGCAACGCCTATGGCAACCGCAGCTTGGCCATCGGTGCTTTCAGTACGGCCGCCAAGGCTGGTGGCCTCGCCATCGGTGGGCGCTCCCAGGTGTTCGATGAGAATGGCATTGCACTGGGCACCAGCAGTGGCGCGCTCGGCCAGGCTGCGTCGGCAATTGGCTACAAGGCCTGGGCACTGGGCGATGGCGTTGTTGCGCTTGGCGAAAGCGCGCGTGCGACAGGTGACGGCGGCATTGCCATCGGTCAGGACGCCATGGTCATCGGTGACCATGCCGTGGCGCTTGGCAGCGATTCCTTGGCCTCTGGAGAGGATGCGATGGCACTGGGCCACAACGCGGTCGCCGATAGGGATTACAGCACCGCACTGGGCAGTGGGAGCTATGCCGCCGGCGTCGGGGCATCGGCCTTGGGCAGCGGCGCGGTCGCATTGGCCGATGGCAGCACCGCACTGGGCGAGGGCAGCCTCGCCACCGGCGAGGGCAGCCTGGCCGCTGGCCGAAACGCACAGGCACAGAGCAGTGATAGTTTGGCGATGGGCAGCTCGGCGCTGGCTACCGCCGACAACAGCGTGGCGATCGGCAAGGATGCGCTCGCGCGCGGGCAATCCAGTATCGCCATCGGTGAGGGCAGCAACTCCAAGGGCGATAAGTCTACGGCGGTCGGGCTGGGTTCGATTTCCGGCGGCGTTGGCAGCAGCGCCTTCGGTACGGGGGCATTGGCGCACGGGGATGAGTCCGTGGCAGTCGGCGATGCGTTGGCTGTGGGCGAAGGTTCGGCCGCGATGGGTCGCAGTGCTTGGGCCGATGGGCTCAGTTCAGTGGCCATCGGGGATCTAGCGTTGGCATTCGGTGACTACGCCATCGCCATCGGTGACTTTGCACAGGTTGGCGGCGACAGCAGCATCGGTATCGGCAATGGAACGTACGCCGGCCCCGCCAACGCCGTGGCCATCGGCAAAAACGCTTGGGCCGGTAGCGAAGGGAGCGTTGCGGTTGGTAAAGATGCCTGGGTCAGGAAGGAGGCCGAGAGCGCCATCGCACTGGGTGCGGGCTCAATTGCCGACCGCTCTCACAGCGTCTCGGTGGGCCGCCTCGGCAACGAGCGCCAGATCACCAATGTGGCTGCAGGCACCGAGGATACCGATGCGGTCAACCTGGCGCAGTTGAAGGCGGTAGCCGATGGCGCGGCCGAGGCCAGCCACTATCTGTCGGTAAACGGCGCCGACAATGGCAGCGATGACGCGCTGGCCGTCGGCGACAATGCCGCTGCTATAGGCACCAATGCCTATGCCGGCGGCGATGCCTCGGTAGCGATGGGCAACCAGGCCGTGGCCGGAGCTGACCGCAGCACCGCCGTTGGCAGCGACAGCTATGCCGACGGTGAGGGCAGCACAGCGCTCGGCAATGGTGCCACCGCGCTGGGTGAAACCTCGGTGGCGGTGGGCTATGGCAGCGTTGCCAACGGCTGGGATTCAGTGGCGATGGGATCCCATGCGCAGGCATCGGGTACCAACGCCGTCGCGCTGGGTTATGCCTCGAAGGCAGAATCCGATGGCTCCACCGCCATCAATACTGGCCAAGAAGAAGGTATGTGGGCAGGTGCCACCCCCGGGGTCGGCAGGAACTCCGGTGGCGCCGTGGCGATGGGCATGGGCGCCTCCGTGGGTGCCGATGCAGCTGGTGCCATTGCACTTGGCCTGAGTGCCACCGTAGCTAAGGGTGCCGAACAGGGCATCGCGATGGGCGTGGGCAGCTATGTGGCCGACAACCAAGGCATCGCCATCGGCGGCCTGGGCGTAGATGACACCGAGCACCTGCGTCCAACCTACGCCGGCGGCGAAGGCTCGGTGGCGCTGGGCGTCGGTGCCACCACCTGGACCGACCATGCCACCGCTGTCGGTGCGTTCGCGGAAGTGACCGCCGACAACGCGACCGCGTTGGGCACCAACTCGCTGGCCGACCGTGACAACTCGGTCTCGGTGGGACGTGCAGGTGACGAGCGCCAAATCACCAACGTCGCTGCCGGTACCGAAGACACCGATGCGGTCAACAAGGGCCAGATGGACCAAGCCATCGCCGACGTCGGTGGTGGCATGGAAGAGCTGGAGAAGTCGGCGGTGAAGTACGACAACCCCGATCGCAAGGACAAGGTCAGCCTGGAAGGCGAGAAGGGCACCAAGATCGCCAACCTCAAGGCCGGTACCGCGCTGGATGAAGCAACCAACGTCGAGCAGCTGCAGGGCGCGGTCACTGCGCTGGGCGGCGGTGCGTACATGGGGAGCGATGGCAAGATCATCGGGCCGCAGTACCAGATCCAGGGCGGTACCTACAGCAATGTCGGCGGTGCACTGGATGCGCTGGACGATGCGGTCAACAATCTCGATGACCGCATCAGCGATGTCGAGGATGGCAAGAGCCCCGGCAATGCCGGCAGCGGCGGCACCAAGGACAAGCCAGTCGATCCGATCGCCGACTACGGCAATGACGAGGGTCCGGACACTGGCCCCGAGAACAGCCCGCCGGGAGGCTCGGGCAACGGCACCTACGACCAGGACACCTACAACGAGTCCAAGAAGTACGCCGATGAAACCGCTGACAGGACCCTGGATTCGGCCAAGTCCTACACCGACAAGAAGTTCGACATGATGGACGACAAGTTCGATGCGCTGCGCAACGACGTCGACAACCGCCTGAGGAACCAGGACAAGCGCATCGACAAGATGGGCGCGATGAACTCGGCGATGATGAGCATGGCCATCAACGCCGCCAACACCCGCAGCGAGCGCGGCCGGGTCGGCGTCGGTGCCGGCTTCCAGGGCAGTGAAAAGGCGTTGTCGATCGGCTATTCCAAGCAGATCGGCGAGCGCGCCAGCTTCAGTCTGGGCGGATCGTTCAGTGGCAGCGAGAGTTCAGCCGGCATTGGTTTCGGCATCGATCTGTAAGTACCCGCACCGCCGACCGCAGATGGCCGGCAGTGGGCCTTGCCGTGGACAGGGCGCCGCCCTACGCGGGTGGCGGCCAAAGCGGTCTTTCCTGTGGTGACCCTAAGTTGGGAGCATTATTTTGAAGAGAGCAATCCGTACGCTTTGTTCCACCGCCGTTGCGATCGGCCTGGCCATCCCGCTGGCCAACGCGGCGCCGCCGATGCTGCGCAAGCCCTTAAAAATCGATGCCGCGACCGCGTTTGTACCGCAGCAGCTAATCGTCAAGTACAAGGCGGGTACACGCCTGGCGCACGGCGATGTACTGCTGCTCGACCGCTTGCAGGCAGCTGCCAGCCGGACCCGTGCCGCTTGGCCGGCTGGTACGGTTGCGCCACTGCAGTTCACGGTGCTGCGTGGCACCGCCACCGGTGCGCGGCTGGTGCGGGCCTCGCGCGGACTGCGGGCCGCCGAGGCCGATGCACTGTTGACCGAACTGCGCCGCGATCCAGACCTGCAGTACGCCCAGCTGGACACGCTCAAGCAGCGCCTGGACAGCCTACCCAACGACCCGGAACTGCCGACCCGGCAGTGGGACATGAGTCAGGCTGGCGTGGGTATCGCCGCACCGGCCGCCTGGGACCACAGCCAGGGCGATGGCGTGATCGTGGCGGTGCTGGACACCGGCTACCTGCCGCATCGCGACCTTACCGCCAACATCGTGCCCGGCTATGACATGATCAGCGAGTATGGGCAGCCGCCGAACGGCTGGGACATCGCCGGCGATGGCGATGGCCGTGATGCCGACGCTACCGATGTAGGCGACTGGACCGACGCCAGCATGCCGTGGTGCGGCGGCGAGAGTGAAAGTTCCTGGCACGGCACCCATGTGGCCGGCACGGTGGCGGCGGTCGGCAACAATGGCGTGGATATTGCCGGTGTCGCTTACAAGGCCAGGGTGCAGCCGGTGCGTGTGCTCGGTCATTGCGGCGGACTGACCTCGGACATCGCAGATGCCATCGTCTGGGCCGCAGGAGGCCATGTCGAAGGTGTGCCGGACAATGCGACGCCGGCCGAGGTAATCAACATGAGCTTGGGGGGCTCCGGTGTCTGCAAGGGGGACTCGGCAACCCAAGAGGCAATCGATTTCGCGATTTCGCGCGGGGTCGCGGTAGTGGTCGCCGCCGGCAACAGTAGCGCCGATGTGAAGAACTTCTCGCCAGCAAGCTGTAACGGTGTGGTCGCTGTCGGTGCCAGCGGAGTCAATGGCGGTCGTTCGTACTTCTCCAACTACGGATTGGGCGTCACCCTGTCCGCACCAGGTGGCAATGCCAGCGCCGGCAACGATCCGATCGATCGCTGGATCTGGTCGCTGGGTGACTCCGGTGCCACCGTGGCGACCAACGACAATGCTCTGATTGGCATGATCGGTACCTCGCAGGCCAGTCCGCACGTGGCCGGCGTGGTGGCGTTGATGCAAGCCGCCGCGGTTGCTGCTGGTCGCGCTCCGCTGACCCCTGCGCAGGTCACCCAGCTGCTGCGCAGCACCGCCCAGCCGTTCCTGGTGGTGCCGTCGCCGACCACGCCGATGGGCGCGGGCATCGTTGATGCCGGTGCGGCGGTGAAGGCGGCTATGGAGGACATCATCGACGATCCCGCCAAGGTGCTGGTCAGTGGCCAGACGGTCGGCGGCCAGAGCGGCGGTGCCGGCCAGAGCCTGCTGTACAAGATAGAGGTGCCTTCCGGTAGCAGAAGCTTGCAGCTGCGCAGTTTCGGCGGTGTGGGCAACGTCTCGCTGTATGCGTCCGCCGGCGAAAAACCGACCTTGGACAAGTACCAGCGCAAGTCGCTCAAGCCGGGCAACGGCGAGGCCATCGTGGTCAATCTGCCCACTGCCGGAACTTGGTACCTGCGCCTGGTCGGCGAGCAGGGCTTCAGCGGCGTCAGCGTGCTGGGCGTGCAGCAGTAAACGCAAGGCGATCGGGGCGGTGCAAGGCCGCCCCGACTCTCAGCACTCGAGGACGTTCACCGCTAGGGATGTTCCGAGCAGATCACTCGTAGCATCACCACCGTGTCGTACACCGCCTCTTCCATCGATGGGTCGCTGAGGGCGAACCACTGTTGCAGGAAGTGGATGCGCAGCATGGTCACCAGCGGATACGGCTGCCGCGGCCTGTCTTCGGGTAATGCGCCTCAATCAGCGCCAGCGG